>NZ_JBTJEQ010000008.1:0-121181 GCF_054456675.1 Jatrophihabitans sp. YIM 134969 | reverse complement strand
CCGTTCTCCGTTCATGGTTGCTGACCTTCGACAAGCCAGAAACCTAGACAGAGAACGGCGTGTTGCTATCTCACCACCCCGAACCCACCCACAGATGCGTCACAAGAGCCGGTTTTTCCGCCCACTCGAGGGGGGAGCCGACCACTCACCAGGGTCGGTCAGGGGCGGCGGTCGAGGTCGAGTTGCAGCCAGAACGCGAGGGCGGCGAGCTCCTCGTCGACCTCGGAGGTCAGCTCGTCGTCCCACGCGCCGTCCTGGTGGACGGCGTCGACCCGGAGCGTCCCGGCCTTCCGGTCGGCCGTGGCGTCGACCTTGCCGACCAGTTCGTCGCCGGCGAGCACCGGCAGCGCCCAGAAGCCGAACCGCCGCTTCGCCGCGGGTTTGTACATCTCCAGCTGGTAGTCGAAGTCGAACAGCTCGGCCATCCGGTCGCGGTCGAAGACCAACCGGTCGAGCGGGGACAGCACGGCGACCCGCCCCTCGAACCGGCGGTCGAGCTGGGCCGGGTCGACCCGCCACTCGCCGCGGACGCCGTCGATCACCGCGGGCTCGCCGACGTCGGGTTGACCCGCCCGTTCCACCGGGTCCTTCGGCACCCGGACCCGCAGCAAGCCGAGCGCCTGCAACCGCCGCTCGTGGCGGCGCCGGCGGGCCTCGGCCGCCGGCAGGGTCGGCCCGGGTGGGTGGACCCGTTCGGCGAGGTCCCACAGCAGGTCCCGCCCGCGTCGCACCCCGGTGCTGGCCACCTCGCCGCGCAGCTCGAGGGATTCGAGCATCATCACCGGGTTGCGGTTGTTGTTCCACCCCGATGACCGCCACGAGACCTCGGCGGTGTCGGGGATCTGCTTGGAGGTCGACGGGCCGTCGTCCCGCAGCCGGGCGAGCACGTCCTCGCGGAACCGCGGGTTGGCCCGCACCCACTCGATCCGCCCGTTCGCCCAGGCCGGCAGGTCGCGACCACCTCGCCAGGCCGCCATGAGCGAACGCAGCAGCGGCAGGTCGCGAGCGTCGTGGATCCGGTTGCGGAACTCGATCAGCCGACGATCGGCGAGGGCGTCGACGAGGTGGGTGGGGGAGTAGCCGAGGCCCAGCCGGGTCCACAGCACCAGATCAGCGCTCGGGGCGACGGCCTTGGTGCCGTCGACCTGGACCGAGCTCAGTCGGGCGACGGTGTCGACGAGATCCACCGGACGGTCGTCGTCGAGCAGCTGCGCGCGCACCGCGATCCGCCGCGCGTCGACGCAGGAGAGCCGGTGCGGGTCCACGGTGCGCAGCGTACGAGCCGGGCGCAGGTGCGGGACGTGTCCCGCGACGGTGTCCGGACGCGGGGAACGCTGCGAGAGTGTGGGGGTGGGCGAGCGGCGGGCGGTGCTGGTGACCGGCATGTCCGGGACCGGGAAGTCCTCGGTGCTCGAGGTGCTCGCCGGACGTGGTCACGTCACGGTCGACACCGACGAGCCCGGGTGGATCCGTCCGGTCGACGGCGAGCCGCTGTGGGATCTCGACGCCGTGGCGGCCCGGCTCGACCGGCACACCCACGGCCTGCTGTTCGTGGCCGGCTGCGTGGTCAACCAGGGCGCCCTGTACGACCGGTTCGACGCCGTGGTGTTGCTCAGTGCACCGGTCGCGGTGGTGCTGGAACGGGTGGCCTACCGGTCCAACCCCTTCGGTTCCACCCCGGGGGACCGCGAGCGGATCGCGGCGGACCTCGCTGACGTGGAACCGGTGCTGCGGGCGGGCGCGACCCACGAGGTCACGACCACCGTGCCGCTGACGGAGGTCGCCGACGCCCTCGAGACGATCGCGGGCGCCGGCTGACCTCCCTCGTTCAGTACCAGGTGCGACGGCCACCGATCTCACGGCCGGCGGCACCGAGCAGCGACAAGATCGCGCCGACCACGATGAGGATGATCCCGACGGTCCAGAGGATCGGGATGTGTGCGACGAAACCGATGATGAGCAGGATCAGGCCGAGGACGATCACGGGCGGAGCTCCTTCGCTGTTGAGGAACGGGGGTGTGCTGAGGTCGGTCAGAGCCGCGGGTCGCGCGGAGCCGGCTCGACGTAGGTGGTGCGACCGCGGGCGGGCTGGGCGTAGCGCGGGTCGTCGACCGCGTAGCCCGGGGTCGTCTCGTGGATGACGTCCGTGCGGCGACGGGTCGACATCATGACGATGGAGATGATCAGACCGATCGCTCCGACGATCATGAGGATGATGCCGATCATCCCGAGGTCGACGCCGTCGATCGCGTCCGAGACCGCGAACTTCAGGATGGCGCCGACGGCGATCAGGAAGAGGCTTCCACCGATACGCATGGCTTCTCCGTTCTGGTGCTGACGGGGCGGGCCCCGAAGTGGGTCCGCCGGCCGGTCGGTCGGCGGTGGGAGTCGGACATGAGCTCGACGGCGGCGAGCCAGCGGCGGCGGCGCAACCGCGGGACACAGCGGCCGAGCAGGCGCAGGACGTCGTCCAGGTCGTCGTGGTGCGCCCCCGGCGCGGGCATCCAGCGGACCGGGCACGCGCCTTCGGCCGCGGCCGCCGCGTCGAGCAGCACCGAACCGGAGTCCAGTGCAACGATCTCACCGGACGCCGCCTCGAGCTGCTCACGCGCGGCCAGCAGCCAGGCGGCGACCCGGGACGCCTCGCGGGGCGCGATCGGCGCCGTGCGCGCCCGGAGCGCGTCGACGAGGGTCGGCAGGTCGCTGTCCGGGTAGACGGCGTAGACGTCGCCGGTGCGGCCGGCGTCGTCGGCGTCGAGCACCGGGACCAGAGCCGCGCTCGTGGTGACGGCCAGGACCTGCACCGACGGCCCGCGCCACCGCCGCTCGTCGCGCTGGATCAGGACGGAGCGGCCGAGCCGCTGGTCCCGGGCGCGCCAGAGCCCACCGCCGGGACGGGCGGAGACCTGGTCGCCGAGGACGTAGCGGCCGTCGCCGACCGTGATCGCTGAGGTGGACATCGGGGTGGGTCTGTCCCGGTACCAGGGGTTCCGAACCCCTTTCAGGAGGGCAGGAACCTGCCGCCCCTGTAACGTCACGGGGGCCTCTGGCGCTGACGATGCGGAGGGTTGACGAACACGCCGGACCAAGGTCCGGACGAGGCGGGAGCGGAGTCACCGGTGGTGGAAGTCCCTCCCGGTCCGGTCACGCCGTCGGCACCGTTGCACCTGCCACCGATCGCACCGGTCGGGGCCACCCGTGTCCTCGACGACGACGTCTTGACGGCGGCGATCGCCGGTGACGACGCGGCGTTCGCCGTGGTCTTCACGACGTTGCACCCGTTGCTCCGGCGCTACGCCACGGTCCTGGTGGGGACGCAGGCCGACGACGTCGTCAGTGAGGCCTGGCTGCACATCGCCCGTGACATCCGGACCTTCCACGGTGACGTCGACGGGTTCCGGGGCTGGTGCGCCCGCATCGTCCGCAACCGGGCCGTCGACCTCGTCCGCAGCGAGAGCCGCCGGCCGAGCGATCCCACCCCGCACGACGCCCGCCTGGACTCGGTCGCGCCGGACGACACGGCGGCCGACGCCCTGGCCAACCTCGCCACCGAGGACGCCGTCGCGCTCGTCGCCGCGCTGCCCCGTGAACAGGCCGAGGCGGTGATGCTGCGGGTCGTCCTGGGACTGGACACCCGCTCCACCGCGACCATCCTCGCCAAGACGCCGGGGGCGGTGCGGGTCGCGACCCACCGCGGCCTCCGGCGCCTCGCCCGTGAGGTCCGAGCCGAAGGAGGACGGGCATGAGCCCCCTGCTCCCCGGCCGCGGGTCGGACGACTGGCGCGCCGACGTCGACGGCGACCCGGCGCTGCTCGGCCTGGTCGACGCCGCCCGCGACACCAGCGGCGCCGTCGACACCGTCGCCCTGGAGTCGGCGCTGCGGGCCTTCCGTGAGGCGGGCCAGGCGCCGGCCCCCGCGCCCCAGCCGGGATCCCGGCCGGAACCCGTGACGCCGGAGCCCGCCCGCCCCGCCCGCGGTCGTCGCCTGGTCACGGCGCTCGCGGCGACCACCCTCGCCACCAAGGTCCTCATCGGCGTGGCCGCGGCCGCCGCTCTCGGGGGCATCGGCGTCGGGGTCGCCGCCACCGTGCGGCACCACCCGGCACCCGCCCCGGCGACGTCCTCGGTGGTCCCGACGCCGACTCCGTCGACCACGAGCGGTACCGGCGGCGGCTCGCCGACCTCGTCCCCGACCTCCACCTCGACGTCGTCCCCGACGCCGACCCTCAGCTCGACGGTCACCGACACCGCGTCGGTGGGCGCGACGAGCACGACCTCGCCCACCGGCTCCCCGACCGGCTCGGGGTCGGGCTCCCCGACGTCCACCTCGTCGCGCACCCCGTCGTCGAGCCGTTCCCCCTCGCCGAGCGGGGGCGAGGCGCGGTCGTCCTCCGCCTCACCGGACCAGCAGGACGAGGACGGCCAGGGCGAGAACGGCCAGGGCGAGGACGGCGACGGCTGAGCGACCCGGTCAGCTCGGACCGGGTCAGGGACGCAGGATCGGCCGCAGGTCGTCGAGCCGGTCGAAAAGGTGCCAGACGTACGCCGAGGTGCCGTCGACCCGGTGCGGGTGCAGATCGGCCAACTCGGGATCGTTGCAGTAGGAGTCGAACGCCTCGGGCGAGTCCCACTCGACCAGGATCATCACCTGCCGCGGTTCGATGTCGCCCACCTGCGCGGCGCGGAACTTCCCCAGCGCGACCACCCGGCCACCGTGTTCGACCACGGCCGCGGCCGAGCGGCGGGAGTAGGCGAGGTACTCCTCCCGGTCGGCCACGTCGAACAGGTTGAGCGCGTAGACGGACACCCCGGCAGTGTGGCGCACCCTCGCCGACGCCCACCACTGTGAACCGCGGTTCACTACACTGCGGTCGTGACGTCGAAGGGTGGTGCCACCGTCGCCGTGCGTCGGCGCGACCCGGCCCGCAAGCAACAGATCCTCGGTGCCGCCGCCACCCTGTTCGCGAAGCGCGGGTTCCACGCGGTGTCGATGGAGGACATCGGCGGCGAGGTCGGCATCACCGCGTCCGCGATCTACCGCCACTACGAGAGCAAGCCCGCCGTCCTGGTCGCGATGTTCGACCGGGTGATCGACCGGTTGCTGTCCGAGGGCCAGTCCGTGGCGGCGGACACCGACGCCGATCCCCGGGCGTCCCTCACCCGGCTCGTGGACGGGCAGATCGCGTTCGTGGTCGACGACCGCGACGTCGCCCAGGTCTACTTCCGGGAGATCGCGAACCTGCCCGCCGCCGACCAACGCAGCCTGCGTCGCAAGCAGCGCCTGTACCTCGAGGAGTGGGTGCACCTGCTCACCGAGGTGCGGCCGGATCTCTCCGACCTGACCGCCCGCACCCTCGTGCACGGTGCGATCGGCGCGATCCAGTCGTCACTGCAGCACGTCTCGGGCCTCCCGGACGACGACCTGCGCGCCGTGCTCCGCCAGTCCGCGCGAGCCGTCCTGATGAAGGGCTGACCCGGTGTTGATCGACGGGAACCTCGGTACGCGCGAAGGTCTCGGCGCGGTGGCCCACCAGACCGCGGCGGCGGAGAGCATGGGCCTCGACGGCGTCTGGACCACCGAGATGGACCACGACCCGTTCCTCCCGCTCGCGCTCGTCGCCGAGCGGTCGACCGGCCTCCGCCTCGGGACCGGCATCGCGGTCGCGTTCGCGCGGACGCCGATGACCGTCGCGTACCAGGCGATGGACCTGCAGGTCTTCAGCCGCGGCCGGATGATCCTCGGGCTCGGGTCGCAGGTGAAGCCGCACGTCGAACGCCGCTTCGGCATGCCGTGGTCCGAACCCGCCGCCCGCATGCGGGAGTTCGTCCTCGCGCTCCACGCGATCTGGGACGCCTGGCAGGACGCCGGCCGGCTGGACTTCCGCGGCGACTTCTACCACCACACGTTGATGACGCCGATGTTCTCGCCGCCGCCGTCCGAGTTCGGCAAGCCGCCGGTCATGCTCGCGGCCGTCGGCACCCGCATGACCCAGGTCGCCGCCGAGGTCGCCGACGGTCTGATCGTCCACGGCTTCACCACCGAGCGGTACCTGCGCGAGGTGACCCTGCCCGCCGTGGCCGAGGGTGTGGCGCGTTCCGGACGCGACCGGTCGGCGTTCGCGGTGGTCTTCCCCGGCATCGTCGCGGTGGGTGACACCGAGGAGTCCCTGGCGGCGTCGACCGCCGGCGCGCGTGCGCAGATCGCGTTCTACGGATCGACCCCGGCCTACCGGGGCGTGCTGGACCTGCACGGCTGGGGCGACCTGGCCGACGAGCTGCACGTCCTGTCCCGCCGCGGCCGGTGGGACACCATGACCGACCTGGTCGACGACGACGTGCTCGGCGCCTTCGCGGTGGTCGGGGCGCCCGAACACGTCGGCACGGAGATCCGTCGCCGCTTCGGCGACGTCGCCGACCGCTTCACCCTCTACGCGCCCCACCCGCTGACCGACGAGCTGCAGGCCCGCGTCGTGGCGGCGGCGCAGGCCTGATCCCTCGCCGGCGTCAGGACCGGTAGAGGTCCGCGTGCTCGCGCCGCACGACGTGCTTCTGAATCTTGCCGGTCGAGGTCCGCGGCAGGGAGTCGACGACCACGACGGCCTTCGGGGTCTTGTAGCGGTCGAGTCGCTCACCGACCGCCGCGATGATCCGCGCCTGGTCCAGGGTCGCCCCCTCCCGCGGGACGACGAAGGCCGTGATGGCCTCGCTCCAGCGCTCGTGCGGCAGTCCGACGACGACCACTTCGGCGATGTCGGGATCGGCCGCGTAGAGCGCCCGTTCGACCTCCATCGAGGCCACGTTCTCACCGCCGGTCTTGATGACGTCCTTGCTCCGGTCGCTGAACCAGAGCACGCCGTCGTCCCCGAACCGGCCGAGGTCACCGGAGTGGAACCAGCCGTGCTCGAACGCGGCCGCGGTGGCGTCCGGGTCGCGCAGGTACCCCGTCAGTGCGTGCGGGCCGCGGTAGACGATCTCGCCGGACTCACCGGTCGGGAGCAGCGCTCCGTCCTCGCCCATGATCGCGACCTGGACGTTGACCACCGGGGTACCCACCGCGCCGCGGTGGCTGCGTTGGTGCTCGGGCCGGAAGATCGTCGTGGTCGGGCTCATCTCGGTCTGCCCGAACAGCAGGAAGAAGTCGCACCCGAACTGCTCGAGGCACGCGTCGAGTTGGGCGTCGGGCATGGGCGCCATGGCGTAGCAGCACCGGCGCAGGGAGGACAGGTCCGCCGTCGCCATCGCGGGATGGTCGAGCATGGCGCGGTACATCATCGGCAACCCGAACACGTGGGTGATGCCCTGCTCGGGGATCAGGGCCAGCAACCGTCCGGCGTCGAACGCCCGCTCGATGAACAGGGTCGCGCCCAGGATGACGGCCGGGGTGCAGAAGCAGTTGAGCTGCGCGGTGTGGAACATCGGCAGCATCGCCACGAACCGGTCGGTGTCGCGGAACTGCGCTTCCACGCACATCGTCAGGGACTCGAGGTGGATCGCCGTGTGGTTGCCGACCACGCCCTTCGGCGCCGCGGTCGTCCCGCTCGTGTAGAGGTAGGTCAGCGGGTCACGGTCGCCGACGAACCGTTCCGGTGAGGTGGCCGGCGCGTCCGCGACGTACTCCGCGAGGGTGGGCCAGTCCGCGCCCTCCACCTGCGACCGCCAGTCGGCGCCGGTGCCCGGGGCCACGACGACGTCGGTCACCGAGGGCGTCTCCGCCAACGCCGGTGCGACCAGGTCGACCAGCTGCGATTCCAGGATGATGCCGCGGGCCTGCGAATGGCCGAGGACGTAGGCGATCTCGGGCGACTTCCACTGCAGGTTGACCGGCACGCAGACCAGGCCGAGCTTGGCACACGCGTAGTACACGACGAGGAAGTCGATGCTGTTGCCGGAGGCGAGGGCGAGGGCGTCGCCGCGCTCGTAGCCGTTCGCGTCCAGCCGCTGCGCCAGCCGGTTGACCAGCGCGTCGAACTCGGCGTACGTCACGCTCCGGCCGGCCTCGACCAGCGCCGTGCGTCCCGGGTACCGCGCGGCCGTCCGGGTCAGGCTGTCACCGACGTTGACCCGGTGGATCAGGTTGTCGGCCAGCTCCGCGTCCGTCACGCCGTGACCCCGTCGAACGTGTGGGCGTGGTTCGCGCGGAGCTTGTACTTCAGCACCTTGCCGCCGATCGTCTCCGGCAGGCCGTCGACGAACACGACGCCCTTGGGCGTCTCGAAGCCCGCGAGCGTGGTCCGGCAGTGCGCCACGAGTTCGGCCTCGGAGGGGTCCGTCCCCGGCTTGCGGACCACGACGGCCGTCACCGCCTCGCCCCACCGGGCGTGGGGAAGCCCGATCACCACGGCCTTCTCGACGTCCGGGTGCAGGTTGAGCACCGCCTCGACCCGCAGGCTGGACACGTTCTCCCCGCCGGTCTTCACGATGTCCTTGTACCGGTCGAGCATGATGCGCAGCCCGTCGTCGTCGTACGCGCAGCTGTCGCCGGAGTGGAACCAGCCGTCGCGGAAGGCGGTCCGGGTCGCCTCCTCGTCCTTGTAGTAGCCCGCCATCATCGACGGCGAGCGGTACACGGCTTCGCCCGCCACACCGGGCGAACCCGCGAGGTCCGCGCCGAGCGGGTCCATGACGGTCGAGGCCAGGATCGGGCTGGGGATGCCGACGTAGTTGTCCTGCGGCGCGGTGCGGGCGTAGAGCTCGGCCCACTTGTCCGGCCAGAACCGGTGACACGAGATCGACTCGGTCTGGCCGAAGATCTCGAACACCAGCAGGTCGTCGCCGCAGTGCCGTTTCATCGAGGCCAGCACCGCCGGTGCGAGCTCGGCCCAGCCGTAGACGATGACGCCGAGGGTGGTCGCGGAGAGATCCGGCCGGGCGGTGAGCGTGGCGTCCATCGCCCCGACCATCGCGGGCGAGCCCGCCCACCACGCGGTCACGGCCTCCTCGACCACCATCTCGGCGAGGGCCGTCGGCTCGGGCCGCCGGCACAGGACCAGGCTGCCGCCGGACAGGAACACCGAGTACGTGAAGGGCTGATCGCCCACGTGGTAGATCATCGGCAGCCCGGTGCCGACCCGCAGGTCGGACTCGAACTGCAACCCCCGGGTCAGCGAGAGCGCGAAGCCGAAGCCGGCCATGTAGCTGGTCGTGTGCGAGATCATCACGCCCTTGGGCAACGCGGTCGTGCCCGAGGTGAACAGGATCTCCCAGATGTCGTCGCCGTGGATCTCGACGTCGGGCTCGGTGGACGGCTGTCCGGCCTCGAACTCGGCGAAGGTGACGCTGCCCGGAACCGCGCCGCCGCCGAGCGGGATCGTCACGGCGACCTCGACGCCCGCGGCCGCGAAGACGGCGGCGATCCGGGGCCAGAGTTCGGCGTCGACGATCGCGGTGGCGGGCTCGACCAGGGCGGTCATGGCGGAGAGCATGTCCGGCGCCATCGACGGGTTGATCGGGGCCGCGACCAGCCCGGCCTTGGCGAGTCCGATCTTGGTCACGAACGCCTCGACCGAGTTCTCGCAGAACATCATGACGACGTCGCCGCGGTGCAGGCCGCGGGCGAGGAACCCGTGGGCGAGCCGGTTGGCCAACTCGTCGGCCTGGCGGTAGGTCAGGCTCTCGTACGCGGGCTCCGTGAACGCGCCCGGTCGGCCCCGGATCGCCTCCTTGTCCGGCAGGCTCCACGTGAGCCGTTCCAGCAGGTCCCCGACGCTGGTGCGCTCCCACCGGTGCGTCGCACGTCGGTGGTGCAGGCTGGTGACGTCGAACTCCGGATCCACGTCTCGTCCTCTCTGACGAACCGACGTCTGGCCCGACGACGGATGTGATCCGCCGTTCACAGTGCCGACCACTCTAGGGCCGCGCACGGCGCCGATGGAAGACCGCGCGTCCCCGAGTTCGGCACCCGTGGTTCTTGGCAGTCAAGTGAACGACGGTTAACATCTCGGACGTGCCGGTCCTGCGTTCCTACGTGGACACCTCGTCCGAGGACCACCGTCGCAACCGCGCCATCCAACTCGCCGCGATCGCGGCCCTCGACGAGCAGCTCGAGTTGGCCCGCGCCGGGGGCGGCGAGCGGTACGCCGCGCGCCACCGCTCCCGCGGCAAGCTGCTCGCCCGGGAACGGGTGGAGCTGCTCGTCGACCGCGACTCGCCGCTGCTCGAGCTCTCGTCCCTCGCCGCGTGGGGCACCGAGTTCTCGGTCGGGGCGAGCATCATCACCGCGATCGGTGTGGTCTCGGGCGTCGAGTGCGTGATCATCGCGCACGACCCGACCGTCCGAGGCGGGGCGATGAACCCCTACACGTTGCGCAAGAACCTCCGCGCTCTCGAGATCGCCCGCCGCAACCGGCTGCCCGTGATCAACCTCGTCGAGTCCGGCGGTGCCGACCTCCCGACCCAGTCCGACCTGTTCGTCAACGCCGGCAAGATCTTCCACGACCTCACCGAACTGTCGTCGATGGGCATCACCACCATCGCGCTGGTGTTCGGCAACTCCACCGCGGGCGGCGCCTACGTCCCGGGCATGTGCGACTACTCGGTGCTGGTCGACGGCCGGGCCAAGGTCTTCCTCGGCGGCCCGCCGCTGGTGAAGATGGCCACCGGCGAGGACTCCGACGACGAGTCCCTCGGTGGAGCGGACATGCACTCGCGGGTGTCCGGCGTCGCCGACCACTTCGCGGTCGACGAGGTCGACGCGATCCGCATCGGGCGCCAGATCGTCGCCGACCTGCACTGGCGCAAGCGCGGACCCGGCCCGACCGAGCCCGCGGACGAACCCCTGTACGACCCCGAGGAACTGCTCGGCATCGCCTCGGGTGACTTCCGGGTGCCGTTCGACCCGCGCGAGGTCCTCGCCCGGGTGGTCGACGGTTCGCGGTTCAGTGAGTACAAACCCCGCTACGGCACCAGCCTCGTGACCGGCTGGGCCTCCGTGCACGGTTTCCCGGTCGGGGTCCTCGCGAACGCGCGAGGCGTCCTGTTCAGCGAGGAGGCCAAGAAGGCGAGCGAGTTCATCCTGCTGGCCAACCAGACCGACACCCCCTTGGTCTTCCTGCAGAACACGACCGGCTACATGGTCGGCGCCCGGTACGAGCAGGGCGGGATCATCAAGGACGGCGCCAAGATGATCAACGCGGTCACGAACTCCGACGTCCCGCACATCACGATGAACATCGGGGCGTCGTTCGGCGCCGGCAACTACGGCATGTCCGGACGCGCCTACGACCCACGGCTGATGTTCGCGTGGGCCAACGCCAAACTCGCGGTCATGGGGGCCGGGCAGCTCGCCGGCGTCATGTCGATCGTGGGGCGCGCGGCCGCCGACTCCGCGGGGCGTGAGTTCGACGTCGAGGCCGACGTCCGCCGCACGAAGGCCATCGAGGAGCAGATCGAGGCCGAGTCGCACGCCTTCTTCATCACCGCCCGGCTCTACGACGACGGTGTCATCGATCCCCGCGACACCCGCACGGTGCTCGGGATGTCCCTCTCGGCCGCCCACTCCGGGCCGGTCGCCGGACGCCGTGGTTTCGGCGTCTTCCGGATGTGAGCGCCCGGTGATCACCAGGCTGCTCGTCGCCAACCGCGGCGAGATCGCGGCCCGCGTCATGCGCACCGCGCGAGCCATGGACATCGCGACCGTTGCTGTGTACAGCGATCCCGATGCCGGGCTGCCCTTCGTCCGTGCGGCCGACGAAGCCGTCCGGCTGCCGGGGTCCACGCCGGCCGAGACCTACCTCGACGTCGACGCCGTGCTCGGGGCTGCCGCCGCGACCGGCGCCGACGCGGTGCACCCCGGGTACGGGTTCCTCTCCGAGAACGCGGACTTCGCCCGCCGGTGCGCCGCCGCCGGACTGACCTTCGTCGGTCCCACCCCCGAGGCCGTCGAGGCCATGGGGTCGAAGACCGCCGCCAAGGAACTCATGGCCGCGGCCGGCGTCCCCGTGCTGCCCGGGGCGGTGTTCGGAGCCGGTGACGAGCCGGGTGACGACGAGGTCGTCGCTGCCGCCGAGCGGGTCGGTTTCCCCCTGCTCGTCAAGGCTGCCTTCGGAGGCGGCGGCCGCGGCATGCGCATCGTCCGGTCGGTCTCCGAGGTGGTCGACGCGGTGGCGGGCGCGCGGCGCGAAGCCGCATCGGCGTTCGGTGACGGCACCGTGTTCCTCGAACGCTTCGTCGACGCACCCCGCCACGTCGAGGTCCAGATCGTCGGCGACACCCACGGCACCGTGGTCCACCTGTTCGAGCGGGAGTGCTCGATCCAGCGGCGCTACCAGAAGATCATCGAGGAGGCGCCGTCCCCCGCGGTCGACGACATCCTGCGGGACGCGTTGTGCCGCGCCGCGGTCGCGGCGGGGGAGGCCATCGGCTACGTCGGGGCGGGGACGGTCGAGTTCGTCCTCGACCGCCACGGTGACTTCTTCTTCCTCGAGGTCAACACCCGCCTGCAGGTCGAGCACCCGGTCACCGAGGCGGTCACCGGGTTGGACCTGGTGCGGGTGCAACTCGAGGTCGCCGACGGCCGTCCGCTGGCCGACGACGTCGTGCACGCCAGGCTGCAGGGTCACGCGGTCGAGGCCCGCCTCTACGCCGAGGACGTCCCCGGTGGTTACCTGCCGACCAGCGGTGACGTCGTCACGTTCGACATCCCCGCCCGGCCCGGGCTCCGGGTCGACGCCGGGTTCGCGTCGGGCACCCGGGTCAGCACGTTCTACGACTCCATGCTGGCCAAGGTGATCGCCCACGGCCCGACCCGTGACGACGCCCGTCGCATCTTGGCGGCCGCCCTGGACCGCGCCCGCCTGCACGGCGTCACCACGAACCGCGACCTGCTGGTCGGCGTGCTGCGCGAATCCGCGTTCGCCGCGGGCGACATGGACACCGGCTACCTCGACCGGCACGAGGACCTGCGCCGCCCGGTCGTCGACCCGGCCACCACGGCGCGGCACGCGGTCGCGGCGGCCGTCGCTGCGCAGGCGTCACACCGAGCCGCGGCCCCGGTGCTCGCGACCCTCCCGTCCGGTTGGCGCAACAACCGGAGCTCGCCCCAGGTGGTCGGCTACCGCGTCGCGGGCGACCCGGTCGAGGTCCGGTACGGGCTGCACGGCGACGCGCTCACGGCCGAGGTCGACGGCGTCGGCCTGGGCGAGATCACCGTCGTGACGGCCCGTCCGGACCTGGTCGAACTGGTCGTGGGGGGCGTCCGACGTGCGTTCACCGTCCTCACGTCCGGGAGCGCGGTCTTCGTCGACAGCCCGCTCGGGCACACCGCGTTCGAGGTCGTCGACCGGTTCCCCGACCCGTCGGCCGTCGCCCACCCCGGGTCGCTGCTGGCGCCGATGCCCGGCACCGTCGTGCGGATCGAGGCGAGCATCGGCGACACCGTGCGCGCCGGCGCGACCATCCTCGCCGTCGAGGCCATGAAGATGGAGCACACCGTCAACGCGCCGAGCGACGGCGTGGTGACCGGACTGGCGGTGGCCGTCGGCGCCCAGGTCGACACCGGCGCCGTACTCGCCGTCATCGAGGAGGTCGCCGCCGATGGGTGAGGTCGTCACGTACGAGGTACGCCGGGGGGTCGCCTGGTTGACCATCGACCGGCCGGAGGCGCGCAACGCGCTGAGCCGCGCCGTGCGCGAGGGCCTGTTCGCCGGCGTGCGCCGCTTCAACGCCGACGACGACGCCCGGGTGCTGGTGCTGACCGGAGCGGGTGACCGCGCGTTCTGCGCCGGCGGCGACCTCAAGGAGATGGCCGACACCGCGTTGACGGTTCCGCCGCCGGACTTCCTGCCCCAGTTCGGTCGCAACGTCGAGATCACCAAGCCGACCATCGCCGCGGTCAACGGCGTCGCGTTCGCCGGTGGCTTCCTGCTCGCGCAGAACTGCGACCTCGTCGTGGCCGCCGAGACGGCGTCGTTCGCGGTGACCGAGGTCAAGGTCGGGCGCGGCTCGCCCTGGGCGGTGCCGTTGTCGTGGTGGCTGCCCCCGCGCATCGCGATGCAGATCCTGCTCACCGGTGACCCGGTCACCGCACAGCGCGCCTACGAGGTCGGCCTCGTCAACGAGGTGGTGCCGCTCGCCGCGCTCACCGACACCGTGCAGGCCCTCGCCGAGCGCATCGCCGCCAACGCGCCGCTGTCGGTCGCCGCGGCGAAGGCGACCGTGGGACTGTCCGTGCGGATGTCGCTCGCCGACGCGTTCGACGAGGCCGAGCGGATCTGGGAGCCGGTGTACCGCTCCGCCGACGCCCAGGAGGGCCCGGCGGCGTTCCGCGACAAGCGGGCGCCGGTCTGGACCGGCCGCTGATGCCGGTCGACCTCCCTGCTCTCCTCGACGACCTCGCTGCCGAATCCGCCGACCTCGACGCGGTCCTCGCGTCCCTGGACGTCGTGCAGTGGTCGCTGCCGACGCCCGCCGAGGGGTGGAGCGTCGCCGACCAGGTCAGCCACCTCGCCTACTTCGACGACACCGCGACCCTGGCCGTCACCGATCCGGACCGCTTCCGCGCCGAGGCGGCGACCCTCGTCGGAGGCGGGACGGACTTCCCCGACCGCATCGCCGCGCGTCACCACGACGACCCGCCGGCCGACCTGCTCGCCTGGTTCCGCAGCAGTCGGGCCGCATTGCTCGCGACCTTCCGGGACGTCGACCTCGGCGCCCGACTGCCGTGGTACGGACCGGACATGGGTCCGGCGTCCTCGCTGACAGCTCGGCTGATGGAGACCTGGGCGCACGGTCAGGACGTCGTCGATGCGCTCGGCCTCGCCCGACCGGCGACCACCCGCCTGCGCCACGTCGCCGACCTCGGCGTGCGGACGAGGGGGTTCGCCTTCGCGTTGCGGGGTCGACCGGCGCCGGAGACACCCGTCCGGGTCGAGCTGACCGGGCCCACGGGGGAGCCGTGGGCGTGGGGTCCGCCGGACGCGGTCGACCGTGTCACGGGCACGGCACTGGACTTCTGTCTCGTGGTGGCCCAGCGTCGACACGTGACCGACACCGACCTCGAGGTCCGCGGACCGGCCGCCACCGCGTGGATCGGCATCGCGCAGGTGTTCGCCGGCGCCCCGTCCGACGGTCGAGCGCCCCGGACGACGACCGGTGGCGCGTCGTGACCACGCCGCGCCGGCCGGTGCTCATCGGCAACGCCTCCGGCTTCTACGGCGACCGCGACGCCGCGACCCGCGAGATGGTCGAGGGCGGCCCGATCGACGTCCTCACCGGCGACTACCTGGCCGAGCTCACCATGCTGATCCTCTGGAAGGCCAAGGCCAAGGACCCGTCGGCCGGCTACGCGCGATCGGTCCTGGGTCAGCTCGAGCAGGTCCTCGGCACCTGCCTCGACCGGGGCATCAAGATCGTGAACAACGCGGGCGGGCTGAACCCCGCGGGCCTCGCGGAACACCTCGCCGCCCTGGCCGAACGACTCGGGCTGCACCCCCGCATCGCCCACGTCAGCGGTGACGACCTGGTCGACCGCGTGCCCGAGCTGCTCGCCGCCGGCCACGACCTCGCGAACCTCGACACCGGCGTGACGCTCACCGAGTCGGGCGCGCGACCGGTGACCGCGAACGCGTACCTCGGCGGCTGGGGCATCGCCGCCGCTCTCGACGCCGGCGCGGACATCGTGGTCTGCCCGCGCGTCACCGACGCCTCGCTCGTGGTCGGTCCGGCGGCGTGGTGGCACGGCTGGGCGCGTGACGACTTCGACGCGCTCGCGGGCGCGGTCGCGGCCGGACACGTGATCGAGTGCGGGCCGCAGGCCACCGGCGGCAACTACTCGTTCCTCGCCGAGATCACCGACCGCCGCTACCCGGGCTTCCCGATCGCCGAGGTCGCGGCCGACGGCAGCAGTGTCATCACGAAACACCCGGGCACGGGCGGGTTGGTCTCGGCCGGCACGGTCACCGCCCAGCTGCTGTACGAGATCGCCGAGCCGGCCTACGCGAACCCTGACGTCGTCACGCACTTCGACACCGTGCGCGTCACGCAGGTCGGTGAGCACCGGGTCGGCCTCAGCGGAGCGGTGGGCAGCCCGCCCCCGGACACCGCCAAGGTCGCCGTGAACTTCGTCGGCGGGTTCCGCAACACCATGACCCTCGTGCTGACCGGCCTCGACATCGAGGAGAAGGCCGCGTGGGCGGAGGGCGAACTGTTCGAGATCCTCGGCGGGCGCGAGCAGTTCGCCGACGTCGACGTCCGCCTGCTGCGCTTCGACCACCCGGACGCCCCGAGCAACCCCGAGGCGACGGCGCACCTGCGCGTCACCGTCAAGGACCCCGATCCGGGGAAGGTCGGACGTCGCTTCCCGGCGGCGGTCAACGAGCTCGCTCTCGGCGGGTACGCGGGCTTCCACACCACCACCGTGCCGAGCGCCGAGAGTGCCTACGGCGTGTACTGGCCGACGACCGTCCCGGTCGACGTGCTGACCCACACCGTCACGCTCCCGGACGGCCGGACCGTCGTCGTGCCCCCGACCCCCACAGGGCCGGGCCGCCACACTCCGGTCGAGGCCGCGGCCGCCGTCTCTTCGGTGGACGGACCGACCGCCCGCGTCCCGCTCGGGACGGTCTGCGGCGCCCGGTCCGGTGACAAGGGCGGCAACGCCAACGTCGGGCTGTGGACGCGCGACGACACCTCCCACGCCTGGCTCCGGAAACACCTCACCATCGATCGTTTCCGGGAACTGTTGCCCGAAGCAACGGACCTGGTCGTCCGTCGCTTCGAACTCCCGAACCTGCGGGCGCTGAACTTCGTCGTGGTCGGTCTGCTCGGCGAGGGTGTGGCCTCGTCCACGCGGCCCGACCCGCAGGCCAAGGGCCTCGGCGAGTTCCTGCGCTCGCGCCACGTCGACATCCCGATCTCCCTGCTCCCGAAAGGCCTGTGACGATGGACTTCCGTACCGACCCCGACCACCGCGCGCTCCGGGAGGCGGTCGGCGAGGTCACGCGGTCGTTCGGACCGCGGTACTACGCCGAGCACGCCGAGCGGCACGAACCCACCACCGAGTTGTGGAAGGCGCTCGGTGCGCAGGGGTTCGTCGGCATCAACATCCCCGAGGAGTACGGCGGGGGCGGGGCGGGCCTCGCCGAACTGACCGTGGTCTGCGAGGAGACCGCGGCGGCCGGCGCGCCGCTGCTGTTGCTGCTGGTGTCGGCGGCGATCAGCGCCGAGGTGCTCGCGCGGTACGGCTCGGACGAGCAGAAGCAGCGGTGGCTGCCGCCGATGGCGAGCGGCGACACCAAGATGGTCTTCGCCATCACCGAACCGGAAGCCGGCACGAACAGTCACCAGCTGTCGACCACCGCGCGGCGCGACGGCGACGACTGGCTGCTGTCGGGGACGAAGTACTACATCTCCGGGGTCGACGACGCCGAAGCCGTGCTGGTCGTGGCCCGGACGGGGGTCGACGAGGCGTCCGGCCGAGGTCGACTCTCGCTGTTCATCGTGCCGACCGACGCACCGGGGCTGGTCGCCGCGCCACTGCCCGTGAGCGCGGCGCTGCCCGAGCAGCAGTTCACCCTGTTCTTCGACGACGTCCGCGTGCCGAGCGGCTCGCTGGTCGGCACCGAGGGCGACGGCCTGGCGCAGGTCTTCCACGGCCTCAACCCGGAACGGATCACCGGGGCCGCGGTGTGCGTCGGGGTCGGGCGGTACGCCCTGGACAAGGCCGCGGCGTACGCCCGCACGCGGGCGGTCTGGGGCGCTCCGATCGGCAGCCACCAGGGCGTGTCGCACCCGCTGGCCAAGGCGAAGATCGAGGTCGAGCTGGCCGCGCTGATGACCGCCAAGGCCGCCTGGCAGCACGATCAGGGCGAGCCCGCGGGGGAGGCGTCCAACATGGCGAAGTACGCCGCGGCCGAGGCGGCGCTCGCCGCGGTCGACGCCGCGATCCAGACCCACGGCGGCAACGGGATCAGCACGGAGTACGGACTCGTGCCGATGTGGGGCATCGCCCGACTGTTGCGCATAGCACCGGTCAACCGCGAGATGATCCTCAACTACGTCGCGCAGCACAGCCTCGCCCTGCCGCGTTCCTACTGACGTGCCGGGCGATCTCCGGTACGAGCGGCGTGGCGCAGCGGCGTGGTTGGTGCTCGACCGCCCGGACAAGCTCAACGCGATCACGCCGGCGATGGTCGCCTCGATGGCGGAGGCCCTCGACCGGGTCGAGGCCGATCCGGCCGTCCGGGTGGTGGTGCTGACGGGCGCCGGTCGGGCGTTCTGCGCCGGCGCCGACCTCGTGGCCATGTCCGCCGCCCTCGGGGAACCAGACGGTCTCGCCGCGTTCGAGAGCGGTTTCCTGCATCCGCTGGCCGCCACGTTCTCGCG
The DNA here is from genome assembly GCF_054456675.1 of Jatrophihabitans sp. YIM 134969. Classification (NCBI taxonomy): domain Bacteria; kingdom Bacillati; phylum Actinomycetota; class Actinomycetes; order Jatrophihabitantales; family Jatrophihabitantaceae; genus Jatrophihabitans; species Jatrophihabitans sp. YIM 134969. Next base: position 102,863 of record NZ_JBTJEQ010000008.1, on the reverse strand, counting down.
GCTGCGCACCCTGTCGGCACCGGTGGTCGCCGCGGTCAACGGGGTGTGCGCTGCGGGCGGTCTGGAACTGGTGCTGTGCTGCGACCTCGTCGTGGCGGCCCAGCACGCCACGTTCACCGACGCGCACGCCCGCCGCGGCATCGCGCCCGCCGTCGGCGCCGCCGCGGCCCTGGTCGACAAGGTCGGCGCCGGCCGGGCCGCGCGGGTGCTGATGCTGTCGGAGACGTTGCCCGCGGCCACCCTCGCCGACTGGGGGTTGGTGACCGAGGTGGTCCCCGCCGCCGACCTCGAGACCACCGTCGACCGGCTGACCGAGACCCTCGCGAGCCGCAGCCGCGCCAGCCTCGCCGCGGTGAAGCGCATGCTGCACCGCCGTCACGACGCCGGCTGGGACGAGCAGGTCAACGCCGACCTGGCGGAGTTCCACCGCGGGTGGGCCTCGCCCGACATGCTCGAGGGCGTCCGCTCCTACGCCGCCGGTCGCGACGCCCGCTTCCCCTGAACCACCCCTGCACTCCTGTGAGTGGAGGGACGTGCGCGAGGCGCGGTCAGGCGGCCTGGAACGACCGCTTGGACAGGCCGATGCGGAAGCCGTCCACGGTGGTGGTGACCGGGGCGGTCGGGTCGGTCGCGGCGCCGAGGGTGACGAACAGTGGGGTGAAGTGCTCGGCCGTCGGGTGCGCGTAGGGCATGCCGGGGGCGGACGCGCGGTAGCGGGCGAGTTCCTCGACATCGCCGCGCTCGAGTGCGTCGGCGGCCCAGAGGTCGAAGTCCGACGACCAGCCGGGAACGGAGTCGAGGTCGTGGAAGTCGATGAACGGCAGCCCGTGGGTCATGTAGCCCGACCCGATGACCAGCACCCCGCTCTCGCGCAGCACCCGCAGCCGTTCGCCGAGCGCGAGCAGCCGGGTGGCGTCGTGGGTCGGCATCGACAGCTGCAGCACGGGGATGTCGGCCTCGGGGTACATGATCTTCAGCGGCACCCACGCGCCGTGGTCGAGCCCGCGCGACGGGTGCTGGTGCAACGGTTCACGGTCCGGCATCAGCGCGGCGACCTCGCGGGCGAGCGCCGAGGGATCGGGGGTGTCGTACCGCATCCGCGAGTACATCGGCGCGAAGCCGCCGAAGTCGTAGACCAGCTCCGCCGGGGCGCTCGCGCTGACCGCGAGCGGCGCCGATTCCCAGTGCGCCGAGACGATGAGGACGGCCCGCGGCCGCGGCAGCGCATGCGCCCAGGTGTGCAGCTCGGTCATCCAGTCGGCCATCTCGAACAGCATCGGTGCGCCGTGGGAGAGGTAGAGGCTGGGTAGCGGGCCGTCGTCGGGCGTCCACGTCACGTGGGGCGCGGCCGCCGCCGCCCGCTCCAGGTGGGCCCGGAACGGGTGCGACGACGGCACTGCGGCGTCGGCCGCGGCGGTCGTGGAGATCGGCATGACCGCCACGGTACGGACAAGCGGTTGAAGGTTCAACCACTCGGGTGGTCAGGCCCGGGTGAGCCCCAACACCGGGATGGTGCGGATGCCCTTCGTCTTCTCCTCGTAGTCGGCGAAGCCCGGCATGACCGCGACCTGGGCGGCGTAGACCCGGTCGCGCTCCTCGCCGTGCAGTTCCCGCACCGCGACGGCGTACCGCTCGATGCCGGTGGCCTCGCCGGGCGGCCCGACCTCGACCTCGCCGGTCCCGGCCGTCACCAGGTTGAGGTACCAGTCGGGGTTGGTCGGCGCGCCCGCCTTCGACGCGAAGACGTAAACGGTGTCGGGGTCGGTCTCGTCGCGCAGGTAGACCATCGGCACGACGTGCTCGGCCCCGCTCCTGCGGCCCCGGTGGTGCACGATCACCATCGGCGCGCCCCCGAAGGGCGGGCCGACCCGGCCGTCGTCGGCGTGGAACTGGTCCATGATCCTGGTGTTGAAGTCGCTCACGGGCCGCAGCCAACCACGGCCGCGCCCGGTCCGTGCGGTGGCGACGCCGATCGAGTAGACCTGAGCACATGACCGCCACGGCTTCGCGTCCGTTCGCCACCGTCAACCCGTACACGGGCGAGACCGAGCAGGAGTTCGCGTTCCTCGCGTCGGACGCGGTGCCGGGCGTGGTGGAGCGGGCGCACGCGGCCTACCTGCAGTGGCGAGGGCGGAGCGTCGCCGACCGCGCGGCCGTGATCGGCCGGGCGGCCGACCTCCTGCAGGAGCGCCGCGACGAGTTCGCCGCCCTCATCACCAAGGAGATGGGCAAGCGCATCAAGGAGGCCGCGGGCGAGGTCGCCCTGGCGGTCAGCATCCTGCGGTACTACGCCGAGAACGCCGAGAAGTTCCTCGCGCCGCGCACGATCGAGGTGATGAAGGGCGAGGCGGTCGTTCTCAACGAGCCGGTCGGCGTGATCCTCGCGATCGAGCCGTGGAACTACCCGCTCTACCAGGTGGTGCGGGTGGTCGCCCCCAACCTCCCGCTCGGCAACGCCGTGCTGCTCAAGCACAGCGAGCTCAACCCGCAGACCGCCCTCGCCCTCGAGCAGCTGTTCCTCGACGCCGGGGTTCCCGAGGGCGTCTACACCAACGTGTTCCTCGCGATCGACGACGTCGAACAGGTCATCGCCCACCCGGCCGTGCAGGGCGTCACCCTCACCGGCAGCGAGCGGGCGGGCTCGAGTGTCGCGTCGCTGGCCGGCAGGTACCTCAAGAAGTCGGTGCTCGAACTCGGCGGCAGCGACCCGTTCGTCGTCCTCGACACCCCCGACCTCGCCAAGACGGTCAAGGCCGCGACCATGGGACGGATGGCCAACACCGGCCAGGCCTGCATCGCCGCCAAGCGGATCATCGTGCTCGACAGCGTGTACGACGACGTCGTGGCCGGCCTGCAGCAGGCGTTCGGCACGTTCGCCCCCGGCGACCCGTCCGACCCGGCGACCACCCTCGGGCCGTTGTCGACCGAAGCGGCGGCCGCCGAACTGGCCGCGCAGATCCAGGACGCCGTCGACAAGGGCGCGACCGTGCTCGCCGGCGGCGGGCGCCCCGAGCACGCGGGCGCGTTCGTCGACGCCACGCTGCTCGCCGACGTCACCCCGGAGATGCGGGCGTACTCCGAGGAGCTGTTCGGCCCCGCCGCGGTGGTCTACCGCGCGGCCGACGAGGACGACGCCGTCCGCCTCGCCAACGACACGACCTACGGGCTGTCGGCCGTCGTCTACAGCGGCGACACCGAACGGGCCCGGGAGGTCGCCGACCGGCTCGAGTCCGGGATGGTGTGGATCAACCAGCCCTCCGGGTCGTCGGCGGAGCTGCCGTTCGGTGGGGTGAAGCGGTCGGGCTACGGCCGGGAGCTGTCCGAGCTCGGCATGTTCGAGTTCGCCAACCGCCGCCTGGTCCGCACGTTCGAGGCTGCACCGCCGAAGTAGTCGCTCGCGCCCGTCCGGGATACTCGACGGGTGACCGACGTGCTCGACGACCTGACCTGGCGGGGACTGGTGGCGATGTCCACCGATCTCGACGCCATCGGCAAGCGTTTCGCCGACGGGCCGTTGACCTTCTACTGCGGGTTCGACCCCACCGCGCCGAGCCTGCACATCGGCAACCTGGTGCAGCTGTTGACGATGCGGCGTATCCAGGACGGCGGGAACGACCCCCTCGCGCTCGTCGGCGGCGCGACCGGTCTCATCGGCGACCCGCGCATGTCCGGCGAGCGTGTGCTCAACGAGCGTGACGTCGTCGAGGGCTGGGTCGAGAAGATTCGTTCGCAGGTGCAACGGTTCCTCGACTTCGACGGCTCACACCCGGCGCGGGTGGTCAACAACCTCGACTGGACCGCGCCGATGTCGGCGATCGACTTCCTGCGCGACGTCGGCAAGCACTTCCGGGTCAACCGGATGCTCGCCAAGGAGTCCGTGGCTGCCCGCCTCACCAGCGAGGCCGGCATCAGCTTCACCGAGTTCTCCTACCAACTGCTGCAGGGCATGGACTTCCACGAGCTGTACCGCCGTTTCGGCTGCGTGCTGCAGACCGGCGGCTCCGACCAGTGGGGCAACCTCACCGCCGGCACCGACCTCGTGCACCGCACCGAGGGGGTCGCCGTCCACGCGATCGCGACCCCGCTCATCACCAAGGCCGACGGCTCGAAGTTCGGCAAGACGGAGGGCGGCGCCATCTGGCTCGACCCGACCATGACCTCGCCGTACGCCTTCTACCAGTTCTGGCTCAACGCCGAGGACGCCAAGGTTCCCGACTACCTCAAGGTGTTCACGTTCCGGTCCCGCGAGCAGATCGACGAGCTCGCGACGGCGACGGCCGAGCGCCCAGCCGCCCGCGAGGGCCAGCGCGCCCTGGCCGAGGACGTCACGACACTGGTGCACGGTGCAACAACGATGCAGCGGGCGCGCGACGCCAGCTCGGCGCTGTTCGGCCGGGGCGACCTCGCGGCCCTCGACGCCGAGACTCTCCGTGACGCGGCCGCTGAGTTGCCCTCTGCAACGGTGAGTGCAGGCCCGCACCCGGTTGTCGACCTGCTCGCCGCCACCGGCCTCGCCGCCAGCAAGTCGGCGGCCCGGCGTGCCATCGGACAGGGCTCGGTGCACGTCAACAACGTCAAGGTCGCCGACGAGGACGCCACGGTCGGGCCGGACGACCTGCTGCACGGTCGCTGGGTCCTGCTGCGCCACGGTCGTCGTTCCCTCGCCGCGGTCGAGGTGGGCTGACACGTCGGCGCGGCGGCGTCCGCCCACGCTTCGCCGGCGGACATCGTCCTCTCGAGAAGTTGTCGTGAGATGATCTTGGTCGCCGAGATGCGGACGAACGCGACCTGCGGTAGGAATCGCCCGTGGTCGCCACCGATCTCGTCACGACGTGGGTAGGCCTGTCCGCTGTGGAGCGCACGGTGGTGCGCAGCGTGTACGTCCACGACCGGTCCATCGCCGAGACCGCGCGCCAGCTGGAGCTGTCCCGCGCCGAGGTCGGCCGTGCCCTGCACACGGCCTACCGCAGCGTGGCGGCCGCGCTGCTCGCCCCGGAACCCGGTGACGCCCCACCCGCCGTCCCGCCGGTGGCCGCGGTCGCGACCACGCTGCGCCGGGTCGCCCGCGTCGAGGTCGCGTCCTGGCGGTGGGACACCTCCGACCAGTCGATGCAGTGGTCCGGCGGCATGTACGACCTGTACGGCTACCCGCGCGGATCCGTCGCCCCCACGATCGGTCGCCACCAGTCGCACAAGTACGTCGACGACCGGGTGAGCGTCGAGCGGTTGGTGCTGACGGCCGCGACCGAGCACGGTCCGGTGGTGTTCCCGCAACGCATCATCCGTACCGACGGCGCGATGCGTCCGGTGGTGATGCACGTCGTCCGGGAACCGGGCCCGGCCGAGGTCCTGGTCGGCCGCGTCCTCGCCGACCAGGTCGCCGCCTGACGCCGAGTTCCTCAGCCGCCACCGCGCGTCAGCGGGACGCGGCCGGGCGGCGCCGGCCGAGCAGGTACCCGGCCACCGCCGTTCCCGCGGCGAGGGCGGCCGACACGACGACCCGGGCCGGGAGCGCGCGAGACGGCTCCGGCGCGTGGTCGTCACGGGCCGGGCTCGCCTCGGCGGTCGGCGACCGGTCGAGCTGCTGGGCCTCCTGCACCCGGCCCGCCGACCGTGCCGCCTCGACCTGGCTCGCGGCCTCGGCGGCCCGCCGGCCGAGTTCGGCCGTCCGGGGGCCGGCGTGGAAGACGCCTCGCCGGCGCTGCGCCTCGCGGGCGGCCTCGTGGTACCCGAACCCGCTGTCACCGGACGGTCCGGCCAGCGCCGCGGTCGCGCCGGCGTACGCGCTCCGCCACGCCTCCCACCCCTCCTCGTCGTCCGGCCCCCGGGGCGCCGTGAGGAAGCGGCGTGGCTCGTCAGGGGCGTCCGGGTCCGGCAGCGCGCCGAGGAACGCCCGGCGGGCGCGGTCGAGCTCGTGCCACAGCCGGGCCCCGTAGCTGCACGCCGCGTCCAGTTCCGACTGCAGCAGCGTCACGCGGGCGCTGTCGTCCCCGGCCGCCGCCAACGCTCCCCCGAGCCGGGCTTCGTGGGCGTCCAGCACGGCCGGCATCTCGATGTCCTCCACCTCTGTCGCCTACCCCGGACGCGCGGTGCTGTCACCCCCGTGCCCGCGCCGGTGCCACTCCGCCCGGCGCGGATCACGGAGGTGACGCCGGGGCGTCACTTCTGCAGGAACGCCACCAGGGCCTCGTTGAACTGCGCCGCGTGGGTGACGTTGAACCCGTGCGGGGCGTCGCGGACGACGACCAGTTCCGACCCCGCGACAGCCTCGTGGGTACGGCGGCCTGAACCCTCGAAAGGCACCACGGCGTCGCTGTCACCGTGGATGACCAGGGTCGGCACCGTCACCGTGGTGAGGTCGTCGCGGAAGTCGGTGGTGGCGAACGCCTCCATGCAGCCGATCGCGGCGTCCTGGTCCGACTGCTGCGCGAGGGCGACCGCCTCGTCGACCTGCTGGGGGGTGGCCTCGAGCTCACCGTTCACCGAGTAGAAGTTCCTCACGAACTCGGGGAAGAACGCGTCGCGGTCGGACTTCAGCCCGTTCTCCATCTCGTCGGCCGCGGCCTGGTCCAACGGCCCGTCCGGGTTGTCGTCGGTCTTCGCCAGGTACGGCGGGACGGCCGCGGCGAACACGACGCTGCGGATGCGCCCCGCACCGTGGCGCGCGAGGTAGCGGGCGACCTCGCCGCCCCCCATGGAGAAACCGACCAGGGAGACGTCCTGCAGTTCCAACTCGTCGAGAACGGCGGCGAGGTCGTCGGCGAGGGTGTCGTAGTCGTAGCCCTTGTTCGGCTTGTCGCTGCGGCCGAACCCGCGGCGGTCGTACGTGATCGGGCGCAGGCCGGCATCGCGCAGTGGTCCGATCTGCTCCGACCACGACGCGCCGGACAGCGGCCAACCGTGGATGAGCACGACGGGACGGCCGGGGCCGCCGGGATCCTCGACGTGGACCTGCACCTTCGACAGCAGGCCGGAGTGGGCGGTGACCTCGGGCATGGGTGGTTCCTCCTGGAGTCTTCGCTGACCGGGCCGGTGTCTCCCGGCCCTCACCCTCCGTGGTGCTCGGTGAGCGCCCACTCGGACCGCCGGATCCCGCCAACTTGCGTACCGTTCGCGCCATGCGCGTGGCCGTCCTCGCCGTCGACGGCATGCTCGACTCCGGTTTCACGAGCGTGCTCGACGTCTTCTCGGCCGCCGCCGTGCTGCACGCGGAGGCGGCGTTGCGGGCGAACCCGTTCGAGGTGACGGTGGTGGCCCGGACCAGCCGCGTGCACACCGCCCACGGCCTCTCCGTGCCGGCCGTCCCGTGGGCGAGAGCACGGCAGGAGCCGCCGGACCTGCTGGTCATGCCGTCGATCGGGGTGTTCGCGCCGGCGGGTGTGGTCGACGTCGTGCGGCGCCACCCGGCGTTGGCGAGTGTCGTCGAGTGGTGCGAGGCCGGTGTCGGGATGGCCGCCGCGTGCAGCGGCACCTTCTTCCTCGCCGAGGCGGGCCTGCTCGACGGCCGCCGAGCCACGACGAGCTGGTGGCTCGCCGACGCCTTCCGCGAGCGCTACCCGGCCGTGCAGCTCGAGGACACCGAGACCGTCGTCGTCGACAACATCACCACCGGGTGCGCGGGTTACGGCCACGTCGACCTCGCACTCGCGCTCGTCGCTCAGGTGAGTCCGGTCCTCGCCGACCTCGCCGCGGCCTACCTCGTGGTCGGTCGACGGGGCGTGCAGACCGGCGTTCCGGGTGGCGCCGGGCTGGTGAACGCGCCGCCGCTCGTGCTCGCGTTCGAGCGCTTCGCCCGCGCCCACCTCGCCGACGCCTCCAGCATCGCCGACATCGCTGCGGCGATCGGGACCAGCGAGCGCACCCTGCAACGGTCGACGGCCGACGCGCTGGGGATGAGTCCGCACGCCTACCTCCAGGAACTACGCCTGCAGCAGGCGGTCGACCTGTTGATGACGACCGAACGCAGCACCGCCTCGGTGGCCGAGGCGGTGGGGTACCGCAGCGCCGACGCCCTGCGGGCGCTGCTGCGTCGTCGCCGGGGCACGAGCGTGCGGCGGACCCGCGCGGGTGGTTGACGCCCACCCACCTCTCACGACCTGGATCGACCCGGCAGCTCCAGGCCGTAGTGCGCCAGCTTGCGGTAGAGCGTGGCGCGCGACAACCCGAGCGCCTCGGCGGCCTCGGTGACCGTCACGCCCGGTTCGGTGAGGCAGCGGACGATCTCCTCCCGCTCCACCCGCTCCAGGCGGGACATCGGGCGCGCCCGCCCGGTGAAGATGTCCGCGGGCAGGTGCGCGGCCTCGATGACGTCGGTGCGGGTGGCGGCTCCACGCACCACGGCGCGCAGCTGGCCCGCGTTGCCCGGCCAGTCGAAGCCGAGCAGGACGTGGCGGGCGCTGGGGGCGAAGGCGATGTCCCGGCGCCGCTCCTGGCGGGCGAAGTCCGCGGCCAGCGGCAGGATGTCGGCCGGGCGCTGCCGCAGCGGCGGGATCTCGACGACCGCGCCGACCCGCTCGACCAGCGGGCGCGGGATGTCGTCGAACGAGGCCTCGGCGATCACCAGCGGCGCGGGGGTCCCGACCGCCCCCACCGCGGCCGCGAACTCGTCGGCCGCCCAGGCGGGCAGGCCGGCGAGGCCGCCGGCGAGCAGGGTCGTCCCGCGGACCGCGAGCTCCGGCGTCCACCTGGCCAGCCACGCCGCGGCGTCGTCGTCCGGCTGCCACCGTGCGCGCACGATCTGGTGACCGGGGCGGACGTCGCGCAGCGCCCGGGCCGCGGCCGCGCCCTTGCCCGCACCCCGTTCCCCGACGAGCGCGACCACCCGGCCGGCGAGCATCGCCTCCCGGACCTTGGCGACGGCCTGGCGCCACGGCCGCGACGAACACGGATCGGGTCCGGGGCCGGGCCAGCCGTCGACGACCATCCGGTAGACCTCGCCGCGGTGCAGCTGCGAGGTCGTGGCGCTGCCGGTGCGGGCCTGCATGAGCGCCGACGTCGTCCCCGCGGCGGCCTGGGCCAGGGCGAGCAGCAGTTCCGACGACGCGTCGGACCACGTCGTGAGGTTGATCGTGCCGGCGAGCTCGCCGCCCGGGGCGGTGACGGGGACGGCCGCACACGTGTACGCCCGCAGCTCCGCGCAGAAGTGGTCACCCGCCCGCACCAGCGACGCCGCGCGGTCGGCCAGCGCGAGAGCCAGGCCGTTGGTACCCGCCGCCCGCTCGTCGAACCCGAAGCCGGGGGCGAGGTGGACCCGGTCGAGCGACCGGGTGATCGTGGCGTCCTCACAGATCCGCAGCAGCACCAGGCCGTCCGCGTCGGTGGCCATGAAACTGATCGGTTCGTTCGCGACGGTGCGGGCGAGGCCGTGCAGGACCTCCGAGCCGCACTCGTAGAACAGACTCTCGCTGTCGACGTCGCCGACGAACACCGGGCTGGGCCGGTCGAGCGGGACGCCGTAGCCGCGGCTGCGTTGCCACGACGCCCGCAGGCGCGCGGGTGCGAGCGTTCCGGGGGCGTGGTGGTCCTCGGGGGTGCGGCCACCGGCCGGCAACAGGTCGCGCGGCGACGGACGTGGACCTCGGTGCGCCACGGCACCCCCCGTTCCTCGTCGAGCGGTCGGTGTCCCTGACTGTAGGTCGATCGGGGTCCGGGCGACAGCCTCCGTTTCCGGTCCGTGACGCGCGGGAGACGGCGGCGTCTCACTTTGAGACACGCAACGGGTTCCGTGTCCTGGTGATCACTCCTAGCGTCCCCTCTCACCGCACGCGCCAGACCTGCCAACGGAGGCCCGATGTACAGCAAGGACGGAACCGACTACTTCATCGTCGACGCGCATGTCGCCTTGTGGGATGCGCGTGAGGACAACCAGCGCAACGTGCACGGCAAGCAGTTCATCGACTGCTTCTACGACTACCACCGCAACCTCTCGCCGGAGTCCGAGGTGTGGACGTACGACGAGTACCTGTACCAGGGCGGTGACCGCCTCATGAAGGACCTGTTCGAGGACGGGTACGTCGACCACGCCATCTTCCAGCCGGCGCTGCTCACCGAGTTCTACGAGCGCGGGTTCGGCCAGACGCGTGAGGCGTTCGAGCTCGCGGAGAAGCACCCCGACAAGCTCACCTACAACCACGCCTTCGACCCGCGCTTCGGCGAGCAGGGTCTGCAGCAGTTCCGCCGCGACGCGCAGGAGATGCACCTGCAGGGCGTCAAGCTCTACACCGCCGAGTGGCAGGGCGAGTCGCGCGGCTACAAGCTGACCGACCCGTGGACCTACAAGTACCTCGAGGCGTGTCAGGAACTCGGCGTCAAGAACATCCACATCCACAAGGGCCCGACCATCCGGCCGCTCGACCGCGACGCGTTCGACGTCGCCGACGTCGACCACATCGCGACGGACTTCACCGACCTCAACTTCATCGTCGAGCACTGCGGGCTCCCGCGGCTCGAGGACTTCTGCTGGATCGCGACGCAGGAACCCAACGTCTACGCGGGTCTCGCGGTGGCGATGCCGTTCATCCACACCCGGCCGCGCTACTTCGCCCAGATCATCGGCGAACTCTTCTACTGGATCGGCGAGGAGCGCATCTTCTTCTCCTCCGACTACGCGATCTGGACGCCGAAGTGGCTGGTCGAGCGGTTCGTCGACTTCCAGATCCCCGACGACATGACGGAGTACGCGCCGCTCACGACCGATCAGAAGAAGAAGGTCCTCGGCCTCAACGCCGCCGCGATCTACGACATCGACGTCCCCGAGCACCTGCAGGTCACGCCGGCGCCGGAAGAGGTGCCCCAGCCCGCGGTGGCGGCGGCGGTATGACCGCCGTCCTCACGTCGGTGCGCGACGCGGTGGTCGCCGCGCTCGACACCGTGCTGGACCCGGAGCTCGACGAACCCGTCACGGACCTGGGGTTCGTCCGCTCGGTGGAGGTCGACGTGCACGGTGCAACGGTCGTCCACCTGCGTCTGCCGACCTCGTTCTGCGCGCCGAACTTCGCATGGTTGATGGCGGGCGACGCGCGTGAGGCGGTGGCCGAGGTCCCCGGGGTGACGGCCGTGACCGTCGAACTCGACGACCACCACGACTCCGACCTCATCAACGCGGGCCTGGCCCGCGGCGACGACTACAAGGGGACGTTCGGTCACGAGGCGGAGGACAGCCTGGACGAGCTGCGGTTGGTGTTCCGGCGCAAGGCCCACGTGGCGGCGATGGAACGGGCTCTGACGTCGTGGCTGCACGCCGACGCGTCGCGCTCGGAGACCGAGGTCGCGCAGGTGACCCTGGGCGACCTCCCACCGGGTCGGGAGCACGACGCGTTGCTGACGCGCCGCGCGTCGCTGGGCCTGTCGCTCGCGCCGTCGGCGCCCGTGCTCGTCGAGCCCGACGGCACGGCGGTGGCGCCGGCCGACGCGGTCAAGCGACTGCGGATGGCCCGCTCGGTCCGCATCAGCATCGACGGCAACGCGCACTTCTGCCGCGGTCTGCTGCAGACCCGCTACCCCGGCTCGGAGGCCGACCAGGCCCCACGGGCCGACGGTGACGGCGCCGCCCGCCGCACCCTCCCCCTGCTCGCAACTCCCGGAGGTTCCCGCTCATGAAGGCCGTGCGCATCCTCGGATACCACAACGACGTCAGCCGGGACATGCGCCTGGACGACGTCCCGATGCCGGAGATCACCGGCCCGCACGACGTCATCGTGCGGATCGGGGCTGCCGGTGTGTGCCGCACCGACATCCACGTCATCGAGGGGCAGTGGGCGCCGAAGACGAACGTCGTGCTGCCGTACACGATCGGCCACGAGAACTCCGGCTGGGTGCACGCGGTCGGCAGTGCCGTCACGAACGTGGCCGAGGGCGACAAGGTGATCCTGCACCCGTTGGTCACCTGCGGCCTGTGCCGCGCGTGCCGGTTCGGTGACGACGTCCACTGCGAGAACAGCGCCTTCCCCGGCATCGACACCGACGGCGGCTACGCCGAGTACCTCAAGACCTCGGCCCGCAGCTGCGTCAAGCTCGACCCCTCCCTCGAACCGAAGGATGTTGCCGCGCTCGCCGACGCCGGCCTCACCGCGTACCACGCGGCGACCAAGGCCGCCCGCCGGTTGCGGGCGGGTGACCGCTGCGTCGTCATCGGGGCCGGAGGTCTCGGCCACATCGGCATCCAGGTCATGGCGGCGATCAGCCCGGCCGAGCTCATCGTGGTCGACCGCAACCCGGACGCCGTCAAGCTGGCCCTCGAGATCGGCGCCACGCACGGGGTGGTCGCCGACGGCACCCAGGTCGAGCAGGTCATGGAGTTGACCGGCGGCCACGGCGCCGAGGTGGTCATGGACTACGTCGGCGAGGGCGGTTCGACGGCGCAGGGCCTCGCGATGACCCGCCGCGCCGGCGACTACATGATCATCGGGTACGGCGAGAACATCGACGTCCCGACCATCGACCTGGTGTCGACCGAGATCAACATCGTCGGCAACCTCGTCGGTTCGTACAACGACCTCGTGGAACTCATGGCGCTCGCCGCCCAGCAGAAGGTCCAGTTGCACACGGCGACGTACGCGCTGGACGACTACGCCACGGCGATCGGTGATCTGCAGGCGGGCCGCGTCCGCGGTCGCGCCATCCTCATCCCCTGACCACACCCCGCTCGTGGCGGATTCTGTGTCTTCCTGCGGCCTGACGCCGCGGAAGTACACAGAATCGGCCGGGGGAGGGGCGCGGTCGGGCTGTTCAGTGAAGAGCAGGAGAGCAGCATGAAGCGTCTCGTCGCACTCGGGATCTCGATCGGGGTCCTCGCCGGGCTGTACACGTTCGTCGCGTTCAGCATCACGCACATCGGGAGTTGGACCGCACCGTTCTCGGTGTGGATCGGCTTCGCCGCCTGGGCCATGTTCTACGCCAAGGGCGGTGGCATGACGGGTCTGCGCGTCAGCGGCGCCTCGACACTGTCCGGAGCCGTCTGGGGGTGGCTGATCGCGGCCGCCTGGCTCGCCGTCACCGGCGCCTCGACCGGGCAGCACACGTCGTTCGCGCTGCTCGGGATCGCCGTGGCCGTCGGGGCTTTCGCGATGTGCGTGCAGGCCTCGGTACCCGCGCTCGGGTTCATCCCGGGTGCGTTCGTCGGAGCGGCCAGCTACTTCGGCCTGCAGGGCGCGGCCGGGTTCTCCGGGCCCGGCTTCTGGACGGTCGTCGTGTCGATCATCGGTGGCACCGTGCTCGCCTTCCTGTCCGAGAAGGGCGCGGACGTCATCGAGAAGATGCTCGGCCTGCCCGCCGGTGACCCGGAGCAGGCCGGCGGCTCGCACCAGACGCCGAACCGCGAAGCCCACGCCTGATGAGCGAACCGTCCCTCCCCGCACTGCAGCGCCACGACCTCGGCGCGTTCGAGTTGGCGAGCGGGCACACGTTGCCCGAGGCGTTCATCGCGTACCGCACGCTCGGCACGCTGAACAACGCCAAGGACAACGTGGTGCTGCTCCCGCACATGTACTCCGGCACCTCGGAGTTCATGACGGCGTTCGTCGGGGAGGGGCGACCGCTCGACCCCTCGAGGTTCTTCTTCGTGCTGCCCGGCCAGTTCGGTGGTGGGGAGTCGTCCTCGCCGAGCAACACCCCGCTGCCGTACGACCGCGGGGCCTTCCCCGCGGTGGCGACCGGCGACGACGTCCGCGCCCAGCACCGCCTGCTCACCGAGGTCTTCGGCGTCGAGCGCCTGGCCCTGGTGAGCGGGTGGTCGATGGGCGGTCAGCAGACCCTCGAGTGGGCGGTCCGCCACCCCGAGATGGTCGAACGTGCGGTGCCGTTCGCCGCGACCGCCCGCAACCCCGACCACTGCCGGGTGTTCTGCGACCTGCACATCGACGCGCTGCGCAGCGATCCCGCGTTCGCCGACGGTTTCTACGCCGACCGTGCCGACGTCCACCTGGGTCTCCGCCGGCACGCTCAGGCCTTCGCGCTCATGGGTGCGAGCTCGCACATGTACCGCGCCGAGGTGTGGCGCGAACTGGGCTTCGGCTCGCTGGACGGCTTCGTCCAGGGGTTCCTGCAGGGGTACTTCCGCCCCATGGACCCGAACGACCTGCTCTGCCAGGCCCGCAAGTGGCGCAACGCGGACGTCGGGGCGGTCACCGGCGGCGACACCGTGGCCGCGCTCGGTCGGATCACCGCCGCGGTCACGGACGTCGCGTTCACCGGCGACCTGTTCTTCCCGCCGGAGGACATCCGCGCGGACGCCGGGAAGATCCCCGGCGCGGAGTACCGCGAGATCGGCAGCGTGTGGGGGCACTTCAGCATGTTCAACCTCCGCGAGGCCGACACCGCCGAGATCGACGCGGTCTACCGCGATGCCCTCGCCTGAACCGTTGCACATTGCATCGAACCCGTCCTCAGGAGGAACCCCTGCATGCCCACGCCCACCGACGACAACCGCGAGTTGCTCACCGTCATCGCCTACATGCGCGCCGCTCCCGGCAAGCGTGAGGAGCTGAAATCGGCGCTCGCCGCGCTGGTACCGACGACGGTCGCCGAGGACGGCTGCGTCAACTACGACCTGCACCAGGGCACGGAGGACCCCGACTTCTTCACGTTCTACGAGAACTGGCAGTCACCGGCGAAGCTCGACGACCACCTCGCCGCGCCGCACCTGGTCGAGTTCGCGGGCCGCCTCGGTGACCTGCTCGACGAGGGCGGCCTCACCATCAACCGCGTGCAGCGGGTGGCATGACCGACGTCCGGATCGTCGGCCCCGACGAGCGGAGCGGGAACACCGGGCAGACGCCCGGCGGCCTCCACCGCTTCGAGGCGGTGTCGAACGCGCTCACGGGCTCGCAGCGGATGTGGATGGGGTACGCCGTGCTCGACCCGGGCGGGCTCACCGGCGTCCACCACCACGGCGAGTCCGAGACGGCCATCTACATCGTGTCCGGCGTCACCCGCTGGTGGGTCGGTGACCACCTCGACGAGGTCCGCGAGGCGAAGGCGGGTGACTTCGTGTTCATCCCTCCTGGCATCGTGCACTGGGAGCAGAACGCGAGTGAGACCGAACCGGTCGAGATGATCGTCGCCCGCAGCACGCAGGAGGCGATCGTCGTGGCCGTCGAGGACCACCCGCACGCCCCGCCCCACGCCCGCTGACCCCGCCACAGGAGACCGTCTTGATCTTCATCACCGCGAAGTTCCTCGTGAAGCCCGAGGACGCCGACGCCTGGCCCGAGATCAGCCGCGCGTTCACCGAGGCCTGCAACGCCGAGCCGGGCTGCCGGTTCTTCGAGTGGTCGCGCAGTGTGACCGACCCGAACCAGTACGTGCTCATCGAGGCCTTCGTCGACGGCGACGCCGGCGCGGCCCACGTGAACTCGGACCACTTCAAGCAGGCGCAGCGCGACCTCCCGCCCCACCTGCAGGCCACACCCAAGATCATCAGTCAGGACCTCGACCAGGACGACTGGAACGACCTCGGCGAACTCGCCGTCGACTGACCCCACCCCCGCACGACGGGGGTCCGACTTCGCGGTTCGTCGGCCACCACCCGCGAACTCGGACCCCTGTCGTGTGGGTGCGCCTGCGTCGGGGCGTCACCACCGGTCCCAGTGGATGACCTCCTCCGGGTCGGGGCGGCGGGCGGGCCGGAAGTCGGTGCCGCGGGTGAAGGCCAGCGGGGTGAGGACGGCCTGGGCCACGGTGTCGTACGGGATGCCGAGGATGTCGGCGATCTCGCGTTCGCGGGCCAGGTGCATCGAGGTCCACGCGGTTCCCAGGCCGCGTGCCCGGGCGGCGAGCATGAAGCTCCACGTGCCGGGCAGGACGTTGCCGAGCCCGGCGGCGGCCGACGCCCGGTCGCGGCCGCGGTTCACGGCGAGCACCAGGGCCGGCGCCCGGCCCATGTTCTCGCCGAGGAAGTCGGCGGACCGGGCCACCTTCTCCTGCTGCGCCCGCTCGGCCTCGGACGCCGCGGGCCGGTTCAGCGGGTGACTGGCTGACGCCTTGTAGCCCGCGTACACCCGCCCGTAGACCTCGCCGACCGCCTGACGCAGCGACTCGTCGGTGACGACCACGAACCCCATCGTCACGATGTTCGAGCCGCTCGGTGCCTGCAGCGCCAGGGCGACGCACTCGCGGATGAGCTCCCGCGGCACCGGCCGGTCGAAGTCGAGGCGCCGGCGCACGGCGCGGGTGGTCGAGAGCAGCTGGTCGGGATCCAGTGGCAGCAGGGTCACGGGTCCCGACGGTAGGCGCGTCCCCACGTCCCAGGTCGGTCGGACACAATGCGTCGGTGACCCTGCTCGACAGCGACCTGCGCGGCGTCGACCTCACCGCGGTTCCCACCGCGGACCTCCTCGCCGCCGCAGCGGCGGTGCGTGACACCGCCTTCGGCACCCGCGTGACGTACTCGCCCAAGGTGTTCATCCCGCTCACCCGGTTGTGCGCGGACCGCTGCGGCTACTGCACGTTCGCCGAGGCGCCCCGCCACCTGCCGTCGGCCTACCTCAGCGACGACGAGGTGCTGGCGATCGCCGCCGCCGGTGCCGAGCAGGGCTGCCACGAGGCCCTCTTCACGCTCGGCGAGGACCCGGAGCGCCGGTACCCGGAGGCGCGCCAGTGGCTCGACGCGCACGGGCACTCCTCGACCATCGACCACCTGCTCGCCACGGCCGGACTGGTGCTGGCCGAGACCGGGCTGCTGCCGCACGCCAACGCAGGCGCGATCTCCCGTGACGACCTCGCCCGCCTGCGGGCCGTGGCGCCGTCGCAGGGGATGATGATCGAGTCGCTGCGTGAAGATCTCGCCGCGCACCGCGGCGCTCCCGACAAGGTGCCCGCGCGGCGCCTCGCCACCCTCGACGCCGCGGGCGACCTCGCGATCCCCTTCACCACCGGGATCCTCGTCGGCATCGGCGAGGACGAGGCCGACCGGGTGGCGGCGCTGGAGGCCATCGCCGCCAGCCACGCCCGCTTCGGGCACGTGCAGGAGGTGATCGTCCAGAACTTCCTGCCCAAGCCCGGGACGGCCATGCGTGACGCCCCGCCCTGCCCGCCCGAGGAGCACCTGCGGGCGGTCGCGCTCGCCCGCCTGATCCTGCCGCCCGACGTCCACCTGCAGGCCCCGCCCAACCTGTCCGACCTCGACCAGCTCCCGGACCTGCTCGGCGCGGGCATCGACGACTGGGGCGGCGTCTCGCCGGTCACCGCCGACCACGTCAACCCCGAACGACCCTGGCCCTCCCTCGATCTGTTGCGTGGTGCAACGGAAGCGGCCGGGTTCGAACTCGCACCCCGGCTCACGATCTACCCGGAGTTCGCGGCGGATCCGGCCCGCTGGCTGGCCGAACCCACCCGGTTCCCGGTGCTCGACCGGTCCGACGCCGCGAGCCTCGGCCGCGACGATCCCGGCGCCACCTGGCCGGAACGCCACCGCGACGCCGCCAACGTCGGCACCGGGGCCGAGGTCGTCCAGGCCGGCCGTCGCTCCACGGCCTGGTACTCGGGCGCCGACGCCACCCCGCCGACCATCCTGCCCGGGAACCCCGCGGCGCGCGGCGAGGTCGCGGCCGTCCTGCGTGCGGCCGAGAGCGGCGAACAGCTCGACGAGGACGCCCTCACCGTGCTCCTGCACGCCCGCGGCCGGGAGGTGGCCGCGGTGGCCGAACTCGCCGACGAGTTCCGGCGCCGCGCCGTCGGTGACGACGTCACCTACGTCGTCAACCGCAACATCAACTACACCAACGTGTGCACCTACAAGTGCACCTTCTGCGGCTTCTCCAAGGGGCCGCTCTCGCTCAACCTGCGCGGCACGCCCTACCTGTTGACCTTCGACCAGATCGCCGATCGGGTACGCGAGGCGGCCGAGCTCGGTGCGACCGAGGTGTGCCTGCAGGGCGGCATCCACCCCGAGTTCGACGGCAACTTCTACGTCGAGGTCACGCAGGCGGTGCACGCGGCCGTACCGGACATGCACGTCCACGGGTTCACGGCGCTCGAGGTGACCGAAGGGGCGCGCCGGCTGAACGAACCGCTGGAGTCGTACCTGACCCGGCTGCGCGACGCCGGCCTGAAGACCCTGCCCGGGACGGCCGCCGAGATCCTCTCGGACGACATGCGGGCCATCCTCTGCCCCGACAAGATCACCACGCAGGAGTGGCTCGACGCCCACCGCACCGCCCACGGCGTCGGTCTGCGCAGCAACGTCACCATGATGTTCGGCGCGGTCGAGACCCCGCGGCACTGGGCGAAGCACTTCGTGGTCACGCGCGACCTGCAGGCCGAGACCGGCGGCTTCACCGAGTTCGTCGGGCTCCCGTTCGTGCACATGGCCTCACCGATCTACCTCAAGCGGCGGGCACGACGAGGACCGACGTGGCGCGAGGTCGTGCTGGTGCACGCCGTGGCCCGGCTCGCGTACGACGGCTTCATCCCGAACATCCAGGCCTCGTGGGTGAAACTCGGACCGTCGGGTGCTGCCCAGCTGCTGCGCGCCGGTGTCAACGACCTCGGCGGCACCCTGATGGAGGAGAACATCAGCCGCGCCGCGGGCGCCACCCACGGTCAGACGCTCGACGTCGCCGGCCTGCGGTCGATCGCCGAGTCCGTCGGCCGCCCGGTCGTGCAGCGCTCGACGATGTACGGCGAGGTCGCCACCCCCGCGTAGCACCCCGGGCCGCGAGTTCGCCGGGCGTTCACCCGGCTGCTCTACGTTGCGTCCCGTGTTGGAGGACGTCCGCGAGTACATCGACCGGTTGCGCATCGAGGGTCACCACGTCGGCGAGGACCACGACGACGACCCCGTGCTGCTCGACGCCTCGGGCCGGGCGGTCGACACCTGGCGGGAGAACTACCCGTACGACGAGCGGATGAGCCGCGAGGAGTACGACCAGACCAAGTACCTGCTGCAGGTCGAGCTGCTGAAGTTCCAGCACTGGGCGTCGGAGACCGGCGGCCGTCACGTCATCGTGTTCGAGGGTCGCGACGCCGCCGGCAAGGGCGGCACCATCAAGCGGTTCATGGAGCACCTCAACCCACGCTCGGCGCGGGTGGTCGCGCTGGTCAAGCCGTCGGAACGCGAGCAGCAGCAGTGGTACTTCCAGCGTTACGTCGCGCACCTGCCGGCGGGCGGGGAGACGGTGCTGTTCGACCGCAGCTGGTACAACCGCGCGGTCGTCGAACGCGTCATGGGCTTCGCCACCGACGACGAGTACGAGCTGTTCATGCGCCAGGCGCCCGAGTTCGAACGCATGCTGGTCGACAGCGGCATCCACCTCACCAAGTTCTGGTTCTCGGTCACGCGGTCGGAGCAGCGCACCCGTTTCATCATCCGGCAGGTCGACCCGGTCCGGCAGTGGAAGCTGTCGCCGATCGATCTCAAGAGCCTGGACAAGTGGGACGCCTACACCGCCGCCAAGGAGGAGATGTTCCGCCGGACCGACACCGACGCCGCTCCCTGGACGACGATCAAGTCCAACGACAAGAAGCGCGCGCGCGTCAACGCGATGCGTTTCTTCCTGGCGCAGTTCGACTACGACGGCAAGGACGCCGCGGTGGTCGCCACCCCGGACCCGCTGTTGGTGCAGCGCGGCATCGAGGCCGTCGGCGACTGACCGCGGGCGTCACCGCCCCGGCGTGAACGCGTGCAGGTAGAGCTGCACCAGGTGACGCCGCAGCACCTCGGTGACCGGCGCACCGGCCTTGGCCCACCAGGTCGCGGGGCGGGCCGCGCTGGCGACCGTCAGCAGCACACGGTCGTCGGGCTCGTGGCTGACGACGAACGACTCCTCGCCGCGCTCGGGGTGACCCGCCAGGGTGCCCAGGCCGTAGCCGAACCGGCGGGGTTCGTCGACGGTCCACACCACCCGGCAGGGCGCGGGCACGGCGAGCTTCCCCGGTCCGTACGCGAGCACCACGTCCGCGCCCTCGGCGATCTCGGCCCGGTCGACGGCCACGTGCAGGCCGGCCCGGGTGTGCACCTGCCAGTGCCGCACGCGGTGGACCAGTTCGGCGAACTCCGCCTCGCCCCGTCCGATCTCGACGACGTGGCGCTCGACCGCGCCGCCCTCACCTCGGGTGACACCGACGTCGGGGGCGGTCACCGCCAACGCGGCGAGGCGGGCGGCGTCGTCCGTGGAGAGGTGGTGCGGTTCGCCCCGCCGGGCACGGCGGCGCCGTCCGAGCACCGTCCAACCCCCGGTGCGGGCCTCGCCCGCGGGTTGCGGGAGCAGGACGTTGCCAGGGTTGTCCGCGGTCGGCTCACCCCGGAACACGGCGAGATCCACGAGCGGTCCGACGATCCGGTCGTAGATCGCGGGCATGAACCGGAAACCCAGCTTGGCGATGCCGTTCGCCGGTCCGACCTCGACGATCCGGCGCGGCCGGTCGAGCAGCTTCACCGCGGCGGCCGCCACGCGCTCCGGCGCGACCACCGGCGGCGGCGGGAAGCCACCGCGCCCGGCGAAGTTCGCGGCCTGGTCGTAGATCGGGGTGTCGATGGCGCCCGGGGACACGATGCAGACGTGCACGTCCCTCGCGTCGCGGGTCTCGAGCTGGAGCACCCGGGCGAGCCCGTGCTGCCCCCACTTGGCGGAGTCGTAGACCCCCATCCGCGGCGTGGCGATCTGCCCCAGCAACGAGTTGACGACGACGAGCGTGCCGCGGGCCTGACGCCGGAACACCGGCAACACGACGCGGGCGAGGTTGGCCGTACCGGACAGGGCCGTGCTCGTGACCCGGTCGAACACCTCGGCGGGCACGTCCTCGATGCGGCCGTAGGCCATGGTCTGCGCCGCGTGGACCACGGCGTCGAGTCGCCCGTGCCGCACGACCACGTCGGTCACCAGATGCTGCAGTGCCGGTTCGTCGAGGATGTCGACGGCGTGCTGCTCGGCGTTTCCCCCGAACTCGGCGTGTGATCCGACCGCGGCCGTCGTGCGGGCCA
Source organism: Jatrophihabitans sp. YIM 134969 (assembly GCF_054456675.1). Lineage (NCBI taxonomy): Bacteria > Bacillati > Actinomycetota > Actinomycetes > Jatrophihabitantales > Jatrophihabitantaceae > Jatrophihabitans > Jatrophihabitans sp. YIM 134969. The sequence goes on along the minus strand of NZ_JBTJEQ010000008.1, from coordinate 81,946 downwards.
CCAGCACGACGTGGTCGCCGGACGCCGCGAGACGCCGCGCGGTCGCCCGGCCGATGCCGGAGGTCGCCCCGGTCACGAGGACGACGCGGCCGGTCACCGGAGGTCCAACACGGCCGACGCGACCTTCAGGCCGACCCGGACGCTCCGGCCGACCGTGCGCCCGACCCGCGCGCCGATCCACGAGACCGGGTCGGTCGTCCGGGCGATCTCGTCGAACGCGCCGTGGGCGCCGTGGTCGTGGGTGTCGTCCGACGGTGAGTCGAGGTTCTCCGCTGCACGGGGCAACGGATCGTCGCTGCGTTGGGCGTCGTAGGAGGTCCGGGCGAGGTACCAGTCGACGACCGTCGGGGCCAGCCGGTTGCCCAGCACCGAGAGGGCGGTCGGGGTCCCCACCCAGGCGTCGTGCCGCGGCCGGAACGCGACGTCGACGATCACCCGCGCCGGCACCTCCGGCTGGTAGAGCGGCGCCACCGGCATGGGGTGCCGGTCGTCGTCGCCGTGCACGGCGTTCCAGTCGAACTGCGGGGTGTTGACCCCGGGCAGCGACACCATCGACACCGTCACCGGACTGTCGTCGGCGAGCAGCTCGGCCCGCACGGACTCGGTGTAGCCCTTGATCGCGTGCTTGGCGCCGCAGTACGCGGCCTGGTACGGGATCCCGCGGTGGGCCAGGCTGGAACTGACGTTGACGATGGAGCCCGCGCGCCGCGGCCGCATGTGCCGCAGCGCCGCGCGCATGCCGTGCACCTGTCCGAAGTAGGTGACCCGCGTGATGCGGTCGAACTCGTCGTCGGTGAGGTCCCAACTGGTCGACAGCGCACCGACGAACGCGTCGTTGACCCAGAACGCGATCGGCCCGAGCTCGGCCTCGACCCGCTCGGCCGCGGCGTCGACCGCGGCCGGGTCCGCGACGTCGCAGACGACCGCCAGACCGCGGCGTCCCTGCTCCTCGACCTCGGCCACGGCCGCGGCGATGCCGGCCTCACCGCGGGCCAGGACGGCGACGTCGACGCCGCGTTTCGCGAACTCCCGGACGACGGCGCGGCCGATGCCGGCTGAGCCCCCGGTGACGACGGCGACGGGTGCTGGGCTCATGTTCGGCTCCTCGTGGAATGGCGGTGCAGGTCTACGGTGGTGCAGATGGCAACGGTTCGTCGTGACATGTCAGCGAGTCCCGACCAGGTCTGGGAAGTCCTGAGCGACGGCTGGCGGTACAGCAACTGGGTGGTCGGGACCTCCCACATGCGCTCGGTGGACGCGCACTGGCCCGAACCCGGCAGCCAGCTCGAGCACGCCACCGGGGTCTGGCCGTTCGTGCTGCGCGACAGCACCGAGGTCGAGGCCGCCGAACCCCCGTCGCGGCTGGTGTTGATCGCGCACGGTGGCCCGTTGGGCGACGCCCGAGTCGCCCTCGACGTCGAAGCGACGGCCACGGGCAGCCGCGTCGCGATCACCGAGGTGCCCGTCTCCGGGCCCGGCCGGCTCATGCGCAACCCGGTCGGTCACGCGCTCATCGACCGCCGCAACGTCGAGACCCTCGCCCGTCTGGCGGTGCTCGCCGAACACCGCCAGCCGCCTCAGCCGTCCTGATCCGGTGGTCCCCGGTCAGGGGGTCGGCATGCCGCCGGTGGCGGCGAGCGTCTCCCCCGTGACGTAACTGGACTCCGGCGAGGCGAGGAACACGTAGATCGGCCCGAACTCGGCGGGCTGCCCCGGACGGCCGAGGGGTGTCTGCCCGCCGAACTCGGGGATGGCGTCGTCGGGCTGGCCGCCGGACGGCTGCAGCGGTGTCCACACCGGACCGGGGGCGACGACGTTGACGCGGATCCCCTTCGAACCCAACTGCTGCGCCAGCGCCTTGCTGAAGGTGTTGATGGCCGACTTCGTCGACGCGTAGTCGACGAGGTTCGGCGACGGCGAGTACGCCTGCACCGACGAGGTCGTGATGATGGAGGCCCCGGGCTGTAGGTGCGGCACCGCCGCCTTCACCAGCCAGAACAACGCGTACACGTTGGTCTTCATCAGCGAGTCGAAGTGCTCGCTCGGGATGTCGGTGACCGACTCGAACGCCTGCTGCTGCCCCGCCACGATCGTGAGGATGTCGAGCGACCCGCACTCCTGCAGGGCCTTGGCGACCAGGTCGACGCACGCCTGCTCGTCGCGCAGGTCGCCCGGCGCGTCGACCACGGTGACGTCCTCGGCGCCGAGCAGGTCGAGCACCTCGCGGGCGTCGGCCTCCTCGCTCGGCAGGTAGCTCAGGACGACGTTCGCACCCTCGCGGGCGTAGGCGATGGCCGCGGCCCGGCCGATGCCGGAGTCGGCGCCGGTGACGATCGCGGTGCGCCCGGCGAGGCGACCGGATCCGCGGTAGCTGGTCTCGCCGTGGTCCGGGGTCGGGTCCATCTTGCGCGCGAGGCCGGGCGCGTTCTGGGGCTGCTCGGGGAACGGCGGAGTCGGGTAGCGGGTGGTGGGATCGGTCCACGTGTACTGATCGGGCATGTGGAAGGCCTGCCCCGGTGAGCAGAGGGCTCACACATGCGCCGGAACGGGCATGACGTCGTCATGCCGATGAGTTCCCAGGAGGGAAAGTCCTGGATCCGCGCCCGGGTCGACGAGCTGGCCCAGCAGTACGGCCCGCTCGAGGTGGTCGACGTCGGCCCCGGCGTCGGGACGTACGCCAAGCTGCTCGCCGGTCCCGGTGTCGCCCACATCACCGGGATCGAGGTCTTCGAGCCGTACGTCGAGACCTACCGCCTGCACGAGTACTACGACCGGATCGTGCTCGGGGACATCCGCACGACACCGGTGCCGGCGTGCGACGTCGTGGTCCTCGGTGACGTCGTCGAGCACATGAGCGAGGCCGAGGCCGTCGACGTCTGGGCCGCGGCCACCCGCGCCGCCCGGCACGCGGTCTACCTGTCGATCCCGGTGGTCCACTACCCGCAGGGTGAGATCGAGGGCAACCCGCACGAGGTCCACGTGGTCGAGGACTGGGACCACGAGGCCGTCCTCGCCCGGTTCGAGGGCATCGGCGCGTTCGAGACCGGCCGTGAGGTGGGGGTCTACGAGCGTCGGATGGACTCGACCGGAGACTGATGTCAGGGGGGGTGGGGGGGTGGGTACGGTTCCCGTGTCACCCCGTGCCGGTCCAGACCAGGCCGCCTCGCCGGGATGGCTCGTCGCCGGAGTTCCTGCCTGCCTCGCCCACGTCGGTGTGTGCGGTTCACGCCCCGGTGTGGGAGGAACCCTCGGTTGCGGGTCGCCATCATCGCGTCCAGTCGCTATCCCGTTGCTGACCCGTTCGCCGGCGGGCTGGAGTCGCACGTCTGGCACCTGACCCAGCAACTGGCCGGACGCGGTCACCAGGTCTCGGTGTTCGCCGCCGAAGGCTCGAGGACCACCGCGAACGGAGCCCGGGTGGAGGCCATCGTGCCCGCGGCGCCCCGCTTGTCACGGGAGGCGCGCGCCGACGTCTCGATGCCCGCGGAGTGGGTGATGGCGGAGCACCACGCCTACCTGCGGTTGATGCTGGACCTCGCCGGTTCCCGCGGTGACGACTTCGACGTCGTCCACAACCACAGCCTGCACCACCTGCCCCTCGCGATGGCCCCGGCGCTGCGCCGTCCGATGCTCACGACGTTGCACACGCCACCGACGCCGTGGCTGGAGTCGGCGCTGCAGACCCGCTACGGCCGCACCCCGGGCCGGTTCGTCGCCGTCAGCGCCCACACGGCGCGTGCCTGGCAGCAGTCGGCCGGTCCGGTCGAGACCATCGCCAACGGCGTCGACCTGGCCGCGTGGCCCGAGGGTCCGGGCGGCGGCCCCGCGGTGTGGTCGGGGCGGTTGGTGCCGGAGAAGGGCCCGCACCTCGCCGTCGAGGCGGCGCGGGCCGCGGGTGTCGACCTGGTGCTGGTCGGCCCGCGCTCCGACGAGGACTACTTCGAGTCCCACATCGCTCCGCAGTTGGACGAGCACGTCACCTACGCGGGCCACCTCGGCCGGGCCGATCTCTCGCGCCTGGTGCGGCACGCCTCGGTCTCCCTGGTCACGCCGTGCTGGGACGAGCCGTACGGGCTCGTCGTGGCCGAGTCGCTGGCGTCGGGTACGCCCGTGGCGGCGTTCCGCCGCGGCGGGATCCCCGAGATCGTCGACGAGTCCTCGGCGGTGCTCGCGGCTCCCGACGACGTCGACGACCTCGCTCGCGCGATCCTGTCCGCCCGGTCGCTCTCCCGCGCGGACTGCCGGGCCCGGGCGGAGGAGGTCTGCTCGCTGGCGGTCATGACCTCGCGGTACGAGCAGGTCTACGAGCAGATCGCCGCGTCGTGATCGGGTGGTACGTGCACCACCAGGGGCGCGGCCACCTCACCCGCGCCCGGTGCGTCGCCCCGCTGCTGGACGAGCCGGTGGTGGGGTTGTCCTCGCTGCCCGACCCCGGCGGGACGTTCGACGACTGGGTGCGCCTGCCGCCCGACGACCTCGCCACCGATCCCGGCGACCACACCGCCCACGGAGCGTTGCACTGGGCACCGGTGCGGGACGCGTCGTCCGCGGCCCGCATCGCCGCCCTCACCGCCTGGATCGCCCGTGACCGGCCGCGTGCGGTCGTGGTCGACGTCTCGGTCGAGGCGGCCGTGGCCTGCCGACTGGCCGGCGTCCCGGTCGTGGTGGTGGCGCAACCGGGCGACCGGTCCGACGACGTCCACGCCTGGGGCTACCGACTCGCCGACGCGATCATCGCCCCGTGGGCGCAGGAGGTCTACGCCCCGGAGTGGCTGACGCCGTGGAGCGACAAGACCGTCTACACCGGGGCGATCTCCCGGTACGACGACCGGTCAGGGTCCACCCGGTCGCGGTCCGCCCGCTCGCAGCCCGGCACGGTCGCCGTGCTGTCCGGCGCGGGCGGACGGTGGGCCGACGACGCGCGGCCGCCCTCCGACCTCGGCGCGTGGCGGTGGCAGGTCCTGGACGCCGCGACCGGCTCCGACGATCCCTGGACCGCGCTCTGCGACGCCGAGGTCGTGGTCTCGCACGGCGGCCTCAACGCGGTGGCCGAGGTCGCGGCCGCCCGCCGCCCCACCATCGTCATCCCGCAGGCCCGCCCGTTCGGCGAGCAGCAGGAGACCGCCCGAGCGTTGCACCAGGCATCGATCGCCGTGTCGACCCCGACCTGGCCGGCTCCCGGCGAGTGGCCGGCGTTGCTGGCCGCGGCCACGGCACTCGACCCCGCCGGGTGGGCCCGGTGGTCGCCCGGTGACGGTGCGGCGCGGGCCGCGGACGTCGTGCACCGCGTCGCCACGGGCGGTCCGCCGTGGTGACCGTGGCCGTGGTGACGCCCGTGGCCGGCCGGCGGGAGCACCTGCGCCGGCAACGTGACGGGTTGCGGGCCCAGACCCGCGTTCCCGACGTGCACGTGCTCGCCGCGATGGGCGAACCGAACCTCGCGGCCGACCTCGACCACGACGTCCCCCCCGCGGACGTCGCCGACGTCCGCCTCCCTCCGTCCGGTCGGTTGCCGGTCGCCGGGGCCCGCAACGCCGGAGCGGTGGTCGGGCTCGCCGACCACGCCGACATCCTGATCTTCCTCGACGTCGACGTCATCCCCGACCGTTGTTTGGTGCAACGGTATGTCGACGGACTCGCCCGGTGCGAGCGACCGACGGTGCTCTGCGGCCCGGTGGCCTACCTGCCGGAAGGGGTCACCGACCCAAAGGAGTTCGCCGACCACCCGCCGCACACCAGCCGTCCGGTCCCGCCGCCGGGGGAGATCGTGCCGATGACCGACCTCGACCTGTTCTGGTCGCTGTCCTTCGCGGTCGACCGCGAGACCTGGCGCCGGAGCGGCGGTTTCGACGAGGGCTACGACGGCTACGGCGGCGAGGACACCGACTTCGCCCAGCAGGCCGCCGCGGCCGGGGTCGAGTTCGCCTGGCTCGGCGGTGCGGTCGGCTACCACCAGTACCACCCGGTGTCGGACCCACCCGTCGAGCACCTCGACGACATCCTGCGCAACGGCCGCCGGTTCGCCGAGCGGTGGGGGCGGTGGCCGATGGCCGGTTGGCTCAGGGCGTTCGAGGCGCAGGGGTTGGTACGCCGGGTCGGAGCGGGTTGGGAGCGGACCCCGAGCCGCTGAGCACGGGGAACAGTCGGTCCAGCGCCACACCGTGCCGGGCGGCCCGGTTCGCGGCGCGGGCGGCCGTCACCTCGACGCCCGGCACGACCACCCGGCCGGCCCCGTCGGACTCGGCCTGGTTCACCACGGCGTCCAGCGTCGCAGGGTCGACTCCCGCGGTGACGTCGACCCGCGCCCGCCACGGCGTCCGTTGCATGATGCACCGGTCCACCTCGCCCACCACGGCGTCGGGCAGCGCATCGGTGGCGGCCTCGGTCCAGCGCTCGTGGTCGGCACCGCTCCCGCCGACGAGGTCGACCAGGACCCGCGGGGCGGTGGGGAACGAGCCGGTGCCCCGCGCGGCACGGTCCGGGATACGTCGCGCCAACACCGCGGCCTCGCGGTCCTTCTGGGCCCGGCGGTCGGCGTCGTCGCCGCGATCGGCCCAGTCCGGGCCGTCGTGCCACGCGACGGCGTCGCGGCGGTGGGCGAGCACGGCGCCCGCGGTGTACGCCCGGTGCGCGAAGTCCCAGTCCTCCCCGCCGTAGGCCGTGAACGTCTCGTCGAAGCCGTCGACCGCGGCGTACAGGTCGCGGTGCACGGTGAGCACGGCGCTGATGACGAACCGGTAGGAGCGGGCGTCGACGTCGAGCAGGTCGCGGCTCGCGGCGTAGGCGTCCCGCAGCCATCCCGGTTCGGTGAGTTCGGTCGGGGGCGGGGTGCGGCCGGCGAACCAGTCCAGGACGTCGGTCGGCCCGAACCCGGTGAGGTCGGCGTGCCGGCGCCGTCCGACGACGAGCACGTCGGAGGCCACGGCGGGCAGCGCGCTCGCGGCCGCGACGTACCCGGGCTCGGGAACCGTGTCGCCGTCGAGGAAGCACAGGACGTCACCGTCGGCGACGCTCGCGCCGAGGTTGCGGGCGGCCGCGGCCCGGAAGCCGCGGTCCTCCTGCCGGACGAGCGTGACGTGCGGCGGGACGACCGGCGGTTCGGGGGAGCCGTCGTCGGTGACGACCACCTGCAGCCGCGCGGCCGGGTGGGTCTGGGCGTCGAGCGCCGCCAGGACGAGGGCGAGTCGCCCCGGGTCGCGGTAGTGCAGCACGACGGCGGTGACCTCGGGCGGCTCTTCGGGCTCGGGCAGCAGGTCCCAGCGGTTGGCCGCCACGACAAGGGTCCCGCCCACCCGCACCGGCGCGCTCACGCGTCCCACCCGGCGAGGAAGGCGTCGCGCCGCGCGGCGACCTCGGTGACCGACGGTCCGGGCGCGGGGCCGGTGATCCAGGTGGAGGCCGGGTCGGCGAACGCGGCCCGCAGCGCGGGGGCGAGGTCGTCGTAGCGCAGGAGGCTGCGGTCGTCGCCGATCTCGCGGGTGTACGGCACGTCGGGCACGAGGGGTCGCCGGCCGCAGCTCCACCAGGTGGCGATCGACGCCGACGCCGAGACCACGCGGTTCGGAGCCACGGCCATGGTCACCGCGCCCGCCCACGCGGCGAGGTCGTCGTCGGGCAGGAACCCGGTGACGAGCACCTCGCGGCCGCGCCGGGCGAGGGCCGCCGCCAGGTCCGCGTGACCGTCGGCCGGGCGTCCGAGGCACACCAGCGGCACCTCCGCCGGGAGGTCGGCCATGGCGGTGAGGACCTCGTCGTGACCCTTGCCGGGATAGAGGAAACCCAGCACCCCGACCGAGCGCTGTGGCGCCCCGACGGGTCGGGCCGGGCGGGCCGTGGGCGGCGGGACGGGGATGGGGAGCACGGCCACCCGGGGGTGGGCGGGTGCGATCGCCGCGAGGCGACGGCGTTCGGTCTCGCTGCACACGAACACGGCGTCGGACCGTTGCATGATGCCTCGGTACACCGCGGCGCGGCGCTCGGCCACCGGGCCGTCACCGTCGAACGGCACGTCGTGCAGGGCCGCGGCGACCCGACCGCCGCGGGCGTGGACGGTGTCCAGGGCCCGGGCCACGGCCGGCCCGCTGACCTCGGCCGTGCGTCCCCACAGCCGGTCGGTGACGTCGAGGACCACCCAGGAGCCCGGGGGCGCGTCCGCGGGGTCGTCGAGGACCGGCCAGCCGGCGGTCGTCGCGAGGGCGCGGGCGTGGCGCACCACGCCGTGCTCGGCCGGGCCGACCACGAGGGCGACGGCCTTCACGAGGCGTACGCCGCCGCGTGCACCGCGCGGACGTGCTCCAGTTGCCTGCGCCGCCACTCGGGCGGGGCCGCGGCGGGCGCGGGCGCCGCCACCGCCGTGGCGACCGCACGGCGCAGGGCCGCGAGGTCGGGGCCCGCCACCTCGTCGACCGGGTAGGTGACGACCCGGTCCCACTGCTCGGACGCGTACCCGACGGCGGGGGCGACCACGGTCGTGCCGACGTCGTGGCACGCCTCGACCCAACCCGAGTGCGTGCCCCACCGGTGCAGCTGCACCGACACCGCGAGCCCGGTGAGGTAGGCACGCAACTCGTCGTCGTCGAGCCGTTCCCGTACCGCGACCGTGACGTACGACCGGCCGGCGAGGGCGGCCCGCAGCGCCAGCGTGCGCGGATCGTCCTCGACCTCGGTGTGCACGCCGACCTCGAGTCGGCCGCCCGCGTCGCGGGTGCCCTCGGCGACCGCCAGCAGGGCCGGGACGACGTCGTCGCCGAGGTTGGTCCGGTACGACTTGAGGTGGACGCCGACCAGCCCGGGCTCGGGCTCGACCGGCGCCGGGCCGGTGAAGATCGCCGGGTGGTCGACGACGGTGGCCTCGCGGCCGAACCGGCGCCGGATCTCGGCGGCCGCGCCCGGGGTCAGGGTCAGCACGACGTCGGCCGCCCCGACCAGCACCGCGAGCTGCTGCAGGTGGCGGTCGGCGTCGCGCAGGTGCGGGTTGCGCAGGTCGTGGACCGTGACGACCAGGCGGGTGCCGCGGCCGCGGGTGACCTCGGTCCAGCGGGCCAACTGGTCCGGTGCGACGTGGTCGAACCCGAAGTGGACGTGCACGACGTCGGCCGTGACCGCCGTCGCCTGCCAGACCTCGGGGTCCCAGAGCGGGTCGGGGGCCCACGGTCCGTCGGGGGTCGCGCGGCCGACGTGGACGACGCCCTCGGGGACGACGGCGTCGACGTAGGGGTGGGTGGTCGGGAAGGTCACGACGTCCACACCGTGTCCCTACCCTCTCCCGGCCCCCGCCACCCTTGACCTGGGCCGGGCCTGCACATAACGTCACCAAAGCGACACCCCAGCACCGGGTGCCCCCACCAGTCGTCCCGACCGTGTCGCCCACGCGCGGGACCGAGGCCGAGATGACCGTCACCACCGTCACCCCCCGTCGGGTCGTCGACTCCCTGTTCGCCAAGGCGTGGGTCGAGTCCCCCGCGGACAACCGCCACCAGCTCACCCACGCGGTCGACTCCGGCTTCCGCATCGCCCTGTGCGGCATGGGCACCGGTGTCGAGGGCACGGCCTGGCCCGCCGACGCCACGGTCTGGGACTCCCCGCTCGGCCGGTGCCCCGTGTGCGCCCGGGCTGTGTACGGGTCCGGCGACCGCCGCAGCTGAGCCTCCGCTCCTCCTGCTCCTCCCGTCTCACCCCCGCTCCACTCCTTCCTGCTCCCCTCCTCACTGCTCCGACCCCTCCCGTGCGAGGGGACGGCATGCTGTGCTCCAATGGTGTTGACAACGGTTGTCGTTGACATCAAGCAGGAGGTCGCCGTGTCGTCAGGTCGGGTCCGTGCCCTCGTCTCCGTCGCCGCGGCCGCGGTGGTCGCCGCGTCACTCACCGCGTGCTCGTCGGCGACGGCGGACGCCGGTGGCGGCGGCGGGAAGGTGGCGGTGGTGGCCTCGACCGACGTGTGGGGCGACATCGCCTCCCAGATCGGGGGCAGCGAGGTCGACGTCACGTCGATCATCACCAGCCCCGACGCCGACCCGCACTCGTTCGAGGCCAACGCGCAGGTGCAGCTGAAGCTCTCGCGGGCGCGGGTCGTCATCGAGAACGGCGGCGGCTACGACGACTTCGTCGACACCATGCTCAAGACCGTCGGCGGCGACCCGACCGTCGTGAACGCCGTCGACGTGTCGGGCCGGACGGCCCCGGCGGGTGGGGAGCTCAACGAGCACGTCTGGTACGACCTGCCCTCGGTGGTGAAGGTGGCCGGGCGGATCTCCGACGCCCTGGCGGCGGCCGAACCGTCGGCGGCGTCGACGTTCCAGGCCAACGAGCAGGCGTTCGTCGCGAAGGTCGAGGCCCTGGAGCAGCGGGAGGCCGCGATCGCGAAGGGCGCGGCCGGCAAGGGCGCGGCGATCACCGAACCGGTGCCGGTGTACATGCTCGACGCCTGCGGCCTGATCGTGAAGACACCCGCCGAGTTCAGCGAGGCCGTCGAGGAGGGCACCGACGTCCCGCCCGCGGTCTTGGCCGCCACCGAGGCGCAGTTCGCCGACGGCGAGGTGGCCGTGCTGGCCTACAACGAGCAGACCACCGGCGCGGAGACCGAGGCCGTGCTCGCGGCGGCGAAGCGGGGCGGCGTGCCGGTCGTGCCGGTCACCGAGACCCTGCCGGAGGGCAAGGACTACCTCAGCTGGATGAGCGCCAACCTCGACGCCCTGGGCGCGGCGGTGGGCGCATGAGCCCGGCGCTCGAGTTCCGTCAGGGGGCCGCGGGCTTCGGGTCCCGCACGCTCTGGTCGGGGCTGGACCTCGTCGTGCAGCGCGGTGAGTTCGTCGCCGTGCTCGGGGCGAACGGGTCCGGCAAGACCACCCTGCTGCGCACGGTGATCGGCTCGCAGCCGCTGCGGGCGGGGTCCGTGCTCGTCGACGGGAGGTCGGCCCGCGAGGCGCGACACCGGATCGGCTACGTGCCGCAGCACCGCACGTTGCAGCACGCCGCCGACTCCCGCGGGTCGGACCTGGTCGCGCTCGGGGTCGACGGGCACCGGTTCGGACCGCCGTGGCCGTCGGCTGCCCGTCGTCGGGCCGTGCGCGAGGCTCTCGCCGCCGCCGACGTCAGCCCCGAGCTCGCCGGCCGCCGGGTGGGCAACCTGTCCGGCGGCGAGGCGCAGCGGGTCCGGGTCGCCCAGGCCGTGGCGGGCGATCCCGCCCTGCTGCTGTGCGACGAGCCGCTCGCCTCCCTCGACGTCCGACGGCAACGCGACGTCGCGGAGGCCGTCGACCGTCGGCGCCGGGAGGCGGGCACCGCGGTGCTGTTCGTGACCCACGAGATCAACCCCGTGCTGCCGTACGTCGACCGGGTGCTCTACCTCGGGCCGCGCGGTCACCGTATCGGCACCGTCGACGACGTCATGACCTCCGGCTCGCTGTCGGAGCTCTACGGGACACCGGTCGAGGTCATCCGGCGTGGTGACCGCCTGTTCGTCGCCGGCACCGACGTCGCCCCGGCCCCCGACCCGGTCGCGTCGTGAGCGTCTGGGACCGGGTCTTCGTCTTCGACGACTACGGCGCGCTGCTCGTGCTGGTGCGCAACTCGCTGATCGCCGCCGCGGTGCTCGGGGTGGTCGGGGGCGTCATCAGCGTCTTCGTCGTGTACCGCGACCTGCCGTTCGCGGTCCACGGCCTGTCGGAGTTGTCGTTCGCCGGGGCATCGGGGTTCCTGCTGCTCGGCGCCAACGTCGTGGTGGGCTCGCTGCTGGGGTCGCTGATCGCGGCCGTGCTCATCGGGGTGTTCGGCGCGCGGGAGGACCACCGCAACTCGGTGATCGGGGTGCTGATGCCGGCCGGGCTCGGGCTGGGGGTGCTGTTCCTCGCGCTGTACCAGGGACGGTCGGCGAACAAGTTCGGCCTGCTCACCGGCCAGATCGTCGCGGTCGACGCCCCGCAGCTCGCCGCCCTGGTCGTCATCGCCGTGCTGGTCCTCGTCGCGCTCGCCGTGATGTGGCGTCCGTTGCTGTTCGCGAGCCTCGACCCCGAGGTCGCCGCCGCACGCGGGGTGCCGGTGCGGGCCCTGTCGCTGGTCTTCATGCTCGTCCTCGGCGCGGCCGTGGCCGCGGCCGTCCAGGTCGTCGGAGCGTTGCTGGTGCTCTCGGTGATGGTCACGCCCGCCGCCGCCGCGCTCCAGCTGCGGGGTTCACGGGCGCGCACCTTCGCGGTCTCGGTGGGGATCGCCGTGGTCTCGCTGGTCGGGGGCGTCATGCTGGCGGTCGGCGGGTCGTTGCCGATCAGCCCGTACGTCACGACCATCGCGTTCCTGTTCTTCCTCGGGTGCCGGGGTTGGGCGTTCGTCCGCGACCGCCGCGAACGGCGTGGGTCGCGGCGGCCTGCCGCGGTGCGCGCATGATGGTGACGACAGACGGGAGGTGGAGCGGATGAGCGCGACAGCAGCGGCCCACGACCCGTTCCGCGCGCCCGCCGGCCGGGTGCGCAACACGCGGCAGGCCGCCGTGATCGAGGACGTGCTGCGCGAGCAGGACGGCTTCCGCTCGGCCCAGCAACTGCACGCCGCCATCACCACCGCGGGCGGCAAGGTCGGCCTGACGACCGTGTACCGCTACCTCAACACCCTCGCCGACGCCGGTCGCGCCGACGTGGTCCACAACGCCGAGGGCGAGGCGCAGTTCCGCCTGTGCGGTGAGGTCGCGGGGGTCCCGTACGGCGACGCCGGCCACCACCACCACGTCGTGTGCCGGGTCTGCGGCCGCAGCGTCGAGGTGAGCGGGCCCGAGGTGGAGGCGTGGGCGGAGCGGGTCGCCGCCGCGGCGGGCTACACCGAGGTCACCCACACCCTCGAGGTCTTCGGTCTGTGCCCCGAGCACTCACGGCGGCGGGGCGGGTCACCGGACCCGGGCTGAGTTCGCGGTGTCACCCGGCGGCGGGTGGGTAGGCCGACCCTGACGGCTCGAGCCAGGGGTGCGTCCTACCGGAGAGACCTCCACATGACCAATTCCAGCACCGACGTCATCGACATCCTCACGACCGACCACCACGAGGTCCTCGACCTCGTGGGTCAGATCCGGGCGACCGACGACGCCGCCGCCCGCCGCGACATGACCGACACCGTCATCGCCGAACTCATGCGCCACAGCGTCGCGGAGGAGATGTACGTGTACCCGGCGATGCGTGAGCACCTGCCCGACGGCGCGGCCACCGTGCAGCACGACATCGAGGAGCACCAGGAACTCGAGGAGACCATGAAGGCGTTGGAGTCGGCCGACGCCGGCACCGACGAGTTCCTGGCCGGTCTCGACCAGCTCGAGGCCGTGCTCCGCGACCACGTCACCGACGAGGAGACCGAGCAGTTCCCCCTGCTGCGCCAGCAGATCCCGGCCGAGCAGTTGCAGGAGCTGGGACAGAAGGTCGAGACGGCCAAGATGATCGCTCCGACCCGTCCCCACCCCACGGCTCCGCACAGCGAGCTGTTCCACAAGATGATCGGTCCGGGCGTCGGTCTCGTCGACCGGCTCCGGGACACCCTGACCGGGCGGTCGGCCAACACCTGAGCCGGAGCCGCCCGGCAGGATGGGCGCATGACGTTGATCGACGTGTCACGGACCGTTGCACCCGGCATCGCTCTGCCGCCGGGTGCGACCCCGCCGTCGACGAGCGTGGTGGTCGACATCGGCGCGGACTCGCCCTCGCGCGTGACACGGTTGGAGAACTGGACGACGCACCTGCTCACCCACGTCGACGTCCCTCGGCACTTCGCCGTTGACGGCGCCAGTCTCGACGCGATCGCCCTCGACCGCTTCCACGGGGCGGCCACGGTGGTGCAGGTCGACGGCCACGCCGTCATGCCCGAGGACGTGCCGGACGTCCCGCCGGGCCACAACCTGCTGTTCCGCACGGCCAACAGCGGCCGCCCGACCGACGTGTTCCACCCGGACCACGTCTTCGTGCACCCTGCAACGGTTCCGGTCCTGCTCGACCGCCGCCCCAACCTCGTGGGCATCGACTACTTCGGCGTCGACGCGCACGGGGACCCGACGTGCCCGGCGCACCACGCGCTGCTCGGTGCCGGGGTGCTGCTGCTCGAGGGGCTCGATCTCAGCGACGCCCCCGCCGGCGCCTACGAGCTGTGGGCGTTGCCGCTGAAGATCGCGGACGGCGACGGCTCGCCCGTGCGGGCCGTGCTGGTTCCTCAACCGCTCGAGGCGACCCGTCCTTCCTGACCTGCACGACCGCTCCGATCGGAGAACTCCGTGAGCCACCTGACCCGCCCCGCGGCGGTGCTGTTCGACGTCGACGGCACCCTCGTCGACTCCAACTACCTGCACGTCTCGGCCTGGCACCAGGCGTTCCTCGACGTCGGGCGCACCGTGCCGGTGTGGCGGATCCACCGCGCGATCGGGATGGACTCGTCACGCCTGCTGTCGGCCGTGCTCGGGGACGACGCCGACCGGCTCGGGGACGATGCGAAGAGTCAGCACGCCGAGCGGTACGCCGCGCTCGGCCGCTTCCTGCGACCCCTGCCCGGCGCACGGGACCTGGTGTCGTCGCTGTCCGACGCCGGCCTGGCGGTGGTGCTCGCGACGTCCGCGCCGCCGGAGGAACTCGACCGGTTGCGGGAGGTGCTCGACGTCGACGCCGAGCTGACGGCCACGACCGACTCCGACGACGTGGAGACGGCGAAACCCGCGCCCGACGTCGTCGGGGTGGCGTTGGAGCGGGCCGGTGTCGCCGCTGCGGACGCCCTGTTCGTCGGCGACGCCACGTGGGACGCGGAGGCCGCCGGTCAGGCCGGAGTCACCTGCGTCGCGGTACGCAGCGGCGGCACCGGCGACGCCGAGCTGCGCGCCGCCGGGGCGGTCGGGGTGTTCGACGACGCCGCCGCGGTGCTCGCGGCGATCACGGACGACGACGAGAAGTGGCTGACGCTGTAGGGGTTCTCCGGCCGGGACTGGGCACCGTGACGGCATGACCACCCCGCCCGACATCGGCGTCCGTGACGCCGTGATCACGTCGAACACCTACACCACCGTCCGCCGGCGGGAGACCGTCCCGCACGACGTCTTCGCCGCCTACTGGCGCGACGTCCACGGCCCGCTGTGTTCGCGCATCGCGGGCCTGGGCTGGTACGTCCAGCACCACTTCGACCGGGTGCGCGACGCCCACCTCTGGCCCGCGTCGGAGTCCGTCACACCGCTGCCGGGGTACGTCCTCGACGGCGCGGTGGAGATCGGGTTCCTGTCGGCAGCCGACCAGCAGACGTTCGGCGAGGCGAGCAGCCTGCTGTTCGGCGACGAGCGGAACGTCTTCGAGGAGACGGTCGCCTACGACCTGCCCGACGGGTCCCACACGCTCGTCGACCGGCAGGCCGACCCGGTGCCCAACGGCGTCGACCCGTACGACCGGCTGCACGTCCACCTCGGGCGACGCGAGGACGCCGGTGACGCCTTCGACGCGATGGTGACGGCCGTGGCCCGGGCGGCCGTGGCCGACGAGGGTGTGGTCAAGGTGCGGGTGCACCAGCCGTCCCGGTACGACAACGCGCACCCGGCGCCTCCCGCTCCAGACGTGGTCCACGAGGTCGAGCCCGGCCGGACCGCACTCGCGGTGCTGGAGCTGGCGTTCACCGACCCCCTCGCGCGGCGGCGGTTCTTCGCCTCCGACGCGTTCGGCGCCACCCTCGACGCCCAACGCGCCGCAGCCGCGAGCATCACCGCGTTCGCGGTGAGCGGGGTGTTCACCTTCGTCCGCGACGCCCGGCTCACGACGGCGGGTCGGCGCGGCAGTCGGGTGGCCGAGCTCGTCTCCGCGCTCGCCGCGGTCAACCAGGTCGAACCGGACGTCGAGCGCCTGTTCGTCGCCGGAGCCTGAGCGGGGTCGGAGGACCGGCCGGTGACGACCGGTCCCGGCCGGTCAGGACGCGATGTCGACCGCGAGGGCTCCGCCGGGCTCGATCGTCCGCACCTGGACCCGCCGCAGGTCGGGAACGGTCCAGTCCGCCTGCGCCACCACGTCCGCCGGGTACGTGGTCGTCAACGCGACGCAGCGCATGCCCGCGGCGGCCGCGGCCGCGATGCCCGCGGGAGCGTCCTCCACCGCCAGACAGTCCGCGGGGTCGGCGCCGACTGCCGCCGCCGCGGTGAGGAACGGCTCCGGGTCGGGTTTGCCGCGTGCGACGTCGTCCGCGGTGACCAGCACGAGCGGCCTCGGTAGGCCGGCCCGGCGGATGTTGGCCTCGGCGAGAGCGGTGTCGCCGCTGGTGACCACGGCCCAGCGGACCGCCGGGATCGAGGCGAGCAGCGCCCGGGCACCGGGGGTGGGCGCGACCACCAGGTCGTCCGCGGCCTGCCACGCGTTGATGCGTCGCGCCCAGTCCCGACGCTCGTCCGGGGACAGCTGCGGCACCACCGTCGCGAGCGTGACCTGCGCGGGGATCCCGTGGTAGGAGTGGGCGAAACGCTCGAACGGCACGCCGAGTTCGGCTGCCGCCCGGCGCCATGCGGTGTCGACCGCCGCGGTGGTGTCGACGAGCGTGCCGTCGAGGTCGAACAACACCGCCGCCACGGTCAGGGTGTCGGGCCGGGTCACCGCCCCACCCTGTCAGGGCGGCGAGGTCGACGCAGGACCGGGCCGGTCACGTCGAGGAGGGCGACGCGGTGTGTCAGTCGCCCGGGGATCGCGGGTCACGCGACCGCCGGACCGCCGCGCGGTGGGCGCGGACCGCGTCCGCCACGCGAGCGTCGAGCTCCCGCAGTTCCGTCATCCACGCCCCCCGAGCGAGCGCGGCGTCGAACTGGGCCTCGGCGGCCGCCACGGCGGCCGCGGCGTCCTCCACGCCGCGGTCGCCGATCCGGGCGGTGGGTGCCGGCGCGGGGCGCTCCGGTGTCGTCGTCACCGTGGATCACCTCGTCCGGCGAGCTCGCCGGTGGCGGTCAGCCGTTCCGCAACGTCACGCAGCTTCTCGTTCGTGTGCTGGGACGCGGTGATCAGCAGGTCGAACGCCTGCTCGGCGGTGAGCTTGTACCGCTCCATCAGGATGCCCTTGGCCTGCCCGATCGCGTCCCGCGACCGCAGGGCGATCCGCAGGTTGGCGTTCTCGGCGGCCGCCGCGGCGGCGACGGCAGCGTGGGCCGCCAGCAGCGTGCCGGTGTGGACGGAGTCCGCGGTGAACACCGAGCTGCGCGAGGAGTAGATGTTGAGGGCACCGATGGTGTCCGCGGCCGCTCCCGCGGACGTGTACAGCTGGAACGACAGCATCGAGCGCACGCCGGAGCCCGAGACCGCCCTGCTGAACCGGGGCCAGCGTGCGTCCGTGGCCAGGTCGTCCACCCGGACCACCGGCTCCTGGTGGGCCGCCGCCGTGAGGCACGGACCCTCGCCGGTCGCGTACTGCGCGCGGTCGATCTCCCGCACCAGGTCGCTGGAGGCCACGGGTGTGGTGACCGACTTCGGCGTCAGCACGGTGATGCCGGCGTGTTCGGCCCCCTCGATCTCGACCACCGACGCGGCGACCACCCGACGGAGGACGGCGTCGCGGTCCTGCTCGACGGACATCTGTCTCGCCAACGCCGCGAACAGGTCGGCGTCGGGTTCGGTAGCCGGGTCGCGCTGGGTCGCGGACGTCCGTGACGGGTGTTCTCCCGGCGTCAACGCTGCACGGGCTGGCGCATGGGTCAGCTCCTCCGGTGCTGCACCGCCGGCGTCCGGGTCGGGCCGTGCACGATGCGTCCGAAGCCCACAGTCAACACCCGCGAACCCGTGTTTGCTAGCACAGGGAGCGAACTGCCAGGTTCCGTGAAGCGCAGCCGCCTGGAGCGGGGCCGCTCGGCCCGGCGGGCGGGGGTTGCCGGCGGACCCGCACGGAAGGCGGGTCCGCCGGCGCTCGTGGAAACCCCCGTCATCCACGAGCATGGCGCGCAACAACCAGGATGACTGTTGCGCGGAGCAACGTTCAATGTCGGTCGGGCGCCGCCGACCACGTGGACAGCACGGAGAGGAGGAGCACCGGCCGACGGCTGCGGGTGACCGAAGCGGGGGGTGCAAGGAGGAAGGCCCCAGCGGGTTCCGACATCTGACGCTCCGTCACCGCGCCGGACGTCGTCCGGCCCTGTCATGAACGGCTCGTGGTGGAACCGGGTGCACTCGTGGTGTAACCGGTTGCAACGGTACGCCACCACGGGCCGCCCGAGAAGACCCCGATGTGCGCCGTCGTCGAAGACATGCGGAGGTCAGATCCGCCCGTGCCGGCGAGCGCGATCCGCACGCGTGTGTCGGTGGGTTCGAGCGTGAACCGGTCGATCGGGGTTGCACCGTGCAACATTGGTCATTCGCGTCAGAAGCGCGGCCACGGCCCGACTGCGCTACGGTCGGAGATGTCCAAATCCGGGCACCGACCACATGCGACCGCGCGTCGGATCGGAGAACGTGATGACCGCTGACCCGGATCTGGACCACTTCCTCAGTGAACTCGGCGGCCGTCGCCTCCGACTTCTCTCGCTCGCCGAACCCCAGCCGCCGGCCCTGCTCGAGGAACTCACCGAGCTCGGCGAGCAACTCCTCGTCGCCGAGGAGGAGCTCCGCGTGCAGCAGGAGGCGCTCGAGGAGACCCGCCGCAGCTTGCGGCGGATGGCCGAGCAACGCGACGACCTCTGGATGTCGGCGCCGTCGGCGCAGGCGGTCACCGACCGACGTGGTGTCGTCCGAGCGGTCAACCGGGCGGCGGAGGAGCTGCTCGACCACCCGGTGGCCCGGACCACGCCGCGTCCGGTGGCCACCTGGTTCGCCGTCGCGGACCGTCCGGTCGTGAGATCGATGATCACCGCGCTGACCCACGATCGCCCGACCGCTCCCGTCGTCGTCACGTTCCACGCCCCGGGGCCCGCGCCGAGGCGGGTCCAGCTCCTCGCCCGGGCGGTCGACGACGGCGGCCAGATGCTGCTGCACTGGGAGCTCCGCCCGGTCGAGCCGGGCGTCCAGGTCGTCGCGTCCGGGGGAACCGAGGAGGGCGGCGTGTCCGCCGCGGCCATCGCGGCATTCGCCGCCTTCGCGGCCGATCTCGGCGCCCGTGCGGACCCGACGGAGGTGGTGGCCCTCGCCGCCGAGGGCGCGGTCGCCCTGGTGCCCGGCGCGGAGGTGGCAGGCGTGACGGTCGCCGGCAAGGGGGGACGGCTCACGACGCGTGACGGCAGCTCGTCGCAGGTGGCGGTCCTGGACCGTATCCAGTCCGCGTTGGGCGAGGGGCCCGCCCTGGAGTGCGTCGCCACCGACGACGTCGTGCTCGTCAGCGACGTCGCCAGCGAGGCGCGGTGGCCGGCGTTCGCCTCGGCCGCCACGGCCCAGGGGGTGGGCAGCATGCTGGTCGTCCCGATGAGCCGCCGCGGGGGATCGACGACGGTGCTGACCCTGGTCGCGGACCGGCGCGACGCCCTCGGGGTGACCGACGTGGACCGGGCCGCCGCCGTCGGCGTCCACGCGGGCGTCGCGCTGCAACGCACGCTCGTCGAGAACGACCTGCGCGTGGCCGTGGAGTCACGGCAGCTCATCGGTGAAGCGGTCGGGATCCTCGTCGAGCGGCGCCGCATCACCAGCGACGACGCGTTCGCCGTCCTCGTGCGTGCCTCGCAGAACGGCAACCTCAAGCTGCGGGACCTGGCCCGGGTCGTCCTCGAGACCGGTCAGGACCCGGATCAGATCGTCGCTCGGTGACCGACCCGGCCGGAGCTGCGGTCCGGCGCGACGTCGTCGTGGTCGGCGCGTCCGCCGGCGGCGTCGAGGCGCTGGTCGACTTCGTGCGTGCTCTCCCCGCGGACCTGGCGGCCGCGGTCCTGGTGGTCCTGCACGTCCCCGCGCACGGCACCAACGCACTGCCACGGATCCTCGACCGGGCGGGTGCCCTCCCCGCGGTGCTGGCGCAGGACGGTCGACCGCTCGAGCCGGGCACGATCGTCATCGCACCGGCCGACCACCACCTCCTGGTGGTGGAGGGTGACCACGTCCGGCTGACGCGGGGCCCGCGCGAGAACGGTCACCGACCCGCCGTGGACGTGCTGTTCCGGAGCGCCGCCCGCGCCGTCGGGGCGCGGACGGTCGCGGTCGTGCTCTCGGGTGCGCTGGACGACGGCACCGCCGGAGCCGCGGCCGTCGC
Source organism: Jatrophihabitans sp. YIM 134969 (assembly GCF_054456675.1). Taxonomy (NCBI): domain Bacteria; kingdom Bacillati; phylum Actinomycetota; class Actinomycetes; order Jatrophihabitantales; family Jatrophihabitantaceae; genus Jatrophihabitans; species Jatrophihabitans sp. YIM 134969. Next base: position 61,819 of record NZ_JBTJEQ010000008.1, on the reverse strand, counting down.
GCGGGTCGGTGGAGCCGTCCTCGCCCAGGACCCGGCCGACGCGCTCCACCCGAGCATGCCGGCGTCCGTCGTCCACGAGGTGGGCGCGCTGTACCTCGACACCGCGGCGGGTCTCGGCGCCGCGGTCGGCGAGCTGGTCCGGGTCCCGGCCCCGGCGCCGGAACGCGGGCCGACGGGGCTCGACGCGGAGGAGGTCGCGATGGCCGAACTGGACCCGGACGCGATGGCGGCCCACGAGCGTCCCGGCACGCCGGCGGGATTCGGGTGTCCCGACTGCGGCGGGTCGCTGTTCGAGGTGGAGGACCAACCGCTCCGGTACCGCTGCCGGGTGGGGCACGCCTGGTCGTCCGAGGGGTTGCTGGCCGAGCAGTCGCAGGCGCTCGAGACGGCGTTGTGGATGGCGCTGCGGAGTCTCGAGGAGAAGTCCGCCCTGGGCGCCGGCCTCGCCGTCCGGGCGGCCGAACGCGGCAGTCCGCTGACGGCGGAGAGGTACCGCCAGCAGTCGGACGACGCCCGACGCTCGGCCGAGCTCGTCCGCCGACTCCTCGAGGGGCGCATCGGCGACCTCCTGGGCGGTGACCCGGGTCTAGGCTCCGTCATCTCATGACTGAGCGCGAGGACGGTCCGCCGTCGTCGGAGGCCGTCGACCCGGTCGACCCCGACGACGAGACGGCCGCACCCCACGACGAGGCGGGCTTCGAGCGGCTGCTGGAGTTCCTGCGGGACAGCCGCGCGTTCGACTTCACCGGGTACAAACGGCCGAGCCTGGTCCGGCGGGTGCGTCACCGCATGCGCGAGATCGGCGTCGAGTCCTTCGACGAGTACCAGGACCGGCTGCAGTTGAACCCGCCCGAGTTCACGGCGCTGTTCAACACCATCCTCATCAACGTCACGAGCTTCTTCCGTGACGCCGACGCCTGGGACGTCCTCCGCGAGCAGATCGTCCCCGCGATGCTCGAGCAGTCCGAGGGCGCACCGATCCGGGTGTGGAGCGCGGGCTGCTCCGCCGGCCACGAGGCCTACTCGGTGGCGATGGTCCTGCACGAGGCGATGGGCGCGGAGTTCCGCGAGCGCGTCAAGATCTACGCCACGGACGTCGACGAGGACGCCCTGGACTACGCGCGTCGCGCGTCGTACAGCGAACGCGAGCTGCGTGGGCTGCCCGAGAACCTCCGCGACCGGTACTTCGACGCCGTCGGGGACCGGTGGGTGTTCGCGCCCGACCTGCGCCGCAGCGTGATCTTCGGCCGCAACGACCTCACGCGGGACGCGCCGATCTCGCGGATCGACCTGCTCCTGTGCCGCAACACGCTGATGTACCTCAACGCCGAGACCCAGAGCCGGGTGGTGGGTCGGCTGGGCTTCGCCCTGCGTCCGAGCGGGACCCTGTTCCTCGGCAAGGCCGAGATGCTGCTCAACCATGCCTCGGTCTTCGATCCCGTCGACCTGAAGCGGCGGTTCTTCCGCCGGCGCCGTGGCGAGCCGACCCGAGCATCGGCCCCGCCGGTGCCGGACGCTGCGACGGTGCGCGCCCTGCTGGGCGACGACGTCCGACTCCGCAACGAGATCATCCTGACCAACCCGGTCGCGCAGATCGCCGTGACCGACGACGGCCGGCTCGCGATGGTGAACCACCGGGCCAGTTCCATGCTCGGCCTGTCCGATCGCGACATCGGCCGGCCGTTCCAGGACCTCGAGGTCTCCTACCGCCCGGTGGAACTGCGTTCGCAGATCGCGGCCGTGGCCGACAGTCGCACCACGGCGTGGTTGCGGGAGGTCGAGTGGCGGCGCTCGGGCCCGGACCCCGTGTACGTCGACGTCCAGATCGTCCCGCTGGTGAGCCCGACCGGTGACCACCTCGGGGTGTCGGTGAGCTTCACCGACGTCACCCGCTTCCGGCAGTTGCGCGTCGAGGTCGAGGCGACCAACCACCAGCTCGAGTCGGCGTACGAGGAACTGCAGTCGACCAACGAGGAACTCGAGACCACCAACGAGGAACTGCAATCGACGGTCGAGGAACTCGAGACCACGAACGAGGAACTCCAGTCCACCAACGAGGAACTGGAGACGATGAACGAGGAGCTGCAGTCGGCCAACGACGAGCTGCAGACGACGAACGAGCAACTGCGCGACCGCACCGCCGAGATCAGCGATCTCAACGCCTTCATGCAGTCGATCCTCGGCAGCCTCGACGCCGCGGTCATCGTGGTCGACCGTGACCTGGTCGTGCAGGTCTGGACGCCGCGAGCCCACGACCTGTGGGGACTGCGGGCGGACGAGACGATCGGTCAGCACCTGTTGAACCTCGACAGTGGACTGCCGACCACCCCGCTGCACCCGTGGCTGCGGGCGGTGATCGCCGGCGCCGAGTCGTCGGTCACCGGCCGCACGGTGGACGCTGTGAACCGCCGCGGCCGCCCGGTCCGGTTGCGGGTCAACGTGACGGCCCTGCAGACCGACGGCACGACCACGCCGGCCGGTGCCCTGGTCCTCATGGAGGACGTCTCGCGCGACGACGTCGAGGTCGACGATGCGGCCGCAGCGAGCTGACCGCGAGCCCGTGACCCCTGACCGCCTCGACAACGCGACGATCGACGAGCGGGTCGGGGCGGCGCGTCAGCGGGCCGAGGCCGCGGGTCGACGGGCAGCCGAACTCGCGACGAGACGCGCCGAGTTGGCCGCGGGGGCCGTGTCGACGCCGGCCAGCACCGCGGCCGCCCGCCTCGGGCTCAAGGGCGCGACACGGCGGGCGGCGGAGGCGGACGCCGCCGCGGTGGCCGCGGCGGAGAGTGCGCGTCGTCGACGGATCGGTCCGCCAGATCGCGAGACGCCGGGATGAGCCAGGCACGGGACTCGTGGAGTGCACGGTGCAGGGTCCGGGCAGACTCCCGTGCCTGCGCGGCCTGGGCGCGGACCACCGCGGCCACGGCCCGGTTCTGGGCCGACCACCACATCAGCTGAGCTGTCTTCGTCCGCAGCTCGGCCCGCTCCCGCTCGTCGGTCACGTCTGCACCTCGCCAGCGCTCCGTGGACCTCCATCGTGGCAGCCGCGTCGGCGCGGGTCCAGGTCCTACGACGGAGCGGGTCCGGCCGCGCTGTTGTAGCCGAACCCTGCTCCTGTTGTACACACCCTCTCGCGTCTGCGCCCCCTGGGAGCGCACGCTGCACCCATTCGAGAGGTCTGCGGAAGCGTACCCAACTGGTGCGTAGTGCAACGGTTCATGTCGACGGGGTGGCTCGCCGGGACGGTGGGAGGTGGCCACCGGCGGAGCAGAGCTGGAACAGGGCCGTGAAGCGTTGGACCTGCACGGACATGTCGACCATCTCGATGTCAGGCAGGCCAGCCTGGCGCTGCCGTCGCATCGCGTCGACGACGACCCTCCAGCCGCTGCAGTCGACGAAGGTGACGTCGCGCAGGTCGAGGCACAGGGGCTGGCCGGTCTCCATCAGCCCGCGCAGCACGCGGTCGAGTCGCGGCGCTGTGGCCATGTCCAGTTCGCCCGCCACCGACAGCGTGTTGCCGTCGCGACGCACGGTGAGGCCGAGACCCAGCGGGGGGCGGGCGGGGATCGGGTGGACGTCGAGTGGGTGCAACGGGAGCTCCGCCCGTGCGGGGCCGCAGCGTTCCGGCCGGTGGCGGCTCGGGGCGGAACCAGCACGAACGGTACGCGGGGCGCGTGTCACCGCACAACACCCGAACCGGATCGTCAGATGTCGTCCGACACGCGACGTCCTGGCTCGTCGCGGAGAACCTGACTGGGGCTCCGGCCGTGCGCGGCGGTGAAGGTGCGGTGAACCGGCTCGGTCGCGCCCATCCCCAGCGAGCGGCGACGGTGGTGACGGTGGTGCGGTCGCCGTTCTGCGCCGCGACGAGCTCGGAGTGCGCGCGGTCGAGCCTGACCCGGCGCAGGTACTCCGTCGGTGTCGTGTCGAGGTGGCGACGGAACGAGAGCTGGAGCGCGCGGGTGGTCACGTGTGCCGCCCGGGCGATGTCGGCGACGGTGAGGTCCAGATCGGGGTGGGCCTCGATGAACGCGACGGCCCGTCGCAGCGTCGCGGGGTGGGCGTCGTGACGGTCGTCGGCGGTGGGCTCGCGCTCGACGTCGTTGGCGAACGTCGTCAGCGCGGCGGCCGCCAGCAGCCGGGCGGCCGATCCGACGACGAGGGTGGGCAACGGCCCTCCGGCCCCGGTCACCAGGCGGTTGACGGCGTCCCAGGTGCGCTGCCAGGCGGTGCCGGCTCGGGGTGACAGGGGAGTGCGTCCGAGCCGGTGGACGTCCTCGTCCGGCCCGAGTCCCGCGACGTCCCGGAACACCGCGAAGACGTCGCCCTTGCGCCAGCGCAGCTCGTCGCCGTCCACGTGGTGCGAGACGTGACCCGAACGCGTCCGGCCGATCCCCACGACACCCGGGATGTCCCCTCGCAGGTCGACGTCGACGTCGAAGACGCCGCGACCGAACGCGACCGGGCCCGCCACGACGTTCGCGAGGGCGATGCCGGCGGCGCCGTCCCTGGTGTGCACGCGCGTCGCGTAGTGGCGACGCAGCAGCAGTTCGACCGCGTCCCGGCCCGTGGCTCGGGTCCACGTCGACGACCGCGGTGAGCCCCGTCCAGGCTCGGAGACCGGCACGGCCCGGTTCCTCCCCTCAGCTGACCCTCGCCGTGCACCCGCCGCAGCGCGGTGGTGCACCCACCTCCGAGTGTGCCGTCTCCGGGCGGTGCGGTGTCGGACCGCGGTGCGCGACGGCCGCCGCGGTGCACGTCAGGACGCTGGTAGTTGTCCGGTGGCGGCGAGGTGGTCGGCGACGTTGCGCAGCTTGGTGTTGGTGTTCTGCGAGGCGACGATGAGCAGCTGGAACGCGTCCATGTCGCTGATCTTGTGCCGCTCCATGAGGATGCCCTTCGCCCGGCCGATGACGTCCCGGGATTCCAGGGCGACCCGCAGGCTCGACGCGGTGACGCTGGCCTTCATGGCGATGGCGGCGTGGACGGCGAGCAGCATGGCGATGCTCTCGTCCTCGTCGCTGAACGCGTGGGGCTCGGTCGCGTAGATGTCGAGGGCGCCGAGGTTGTCGCCTTCGACGAACAGCTGGACGGCCAGCATCGAACGGATGCCGTCCTCCCGTGCCGCCGCGACGAACCGGGGCCACCGGTCCTCGGTCGCGAAGTCGTCCGAGCGCACCGTGACGTGGTGACGCAACGAGGTGATGCACGGGCCTTCCTGGAGTTCGGATTCCCGTTCGTCGATGCGCCTGACGAGGTCGTTGGTGGCAGCCCGGGTTCGGACGTCGCGGCCCTCGACCAGGCTGATGCACGCGTACTCGGCGCCCCCGATCTCGGCGACGGCGGCGCGGGTGATGCGGTGGAGCAGCGTGTCCATGTCGGGCGCGGACTGCATCTCGCGTGCGAGTGCGCCGAGCTGGCCGGCGAGGCTCGGGGCGATGCCGCCGCCCCTGCTGCCCGTCGCGTGGCGGATGCTGCTGGTCTGGTCGTCGGGCATGTACTCGGGGTCCCTCACACGCGTCCTCGGCCCGTAGGTCCGAGGCGGCCTCTGTCGGCACGTGGTTTGAGCCCGCAGAGACCTCGATCCCGGTCCGCAGCGGGTGCGAACGCCGAGACCGTGACCTGGTCGAGCGTAGCGATCCCGCGGTGTGGGCTCGGCCATCCACGCGCCGGGCGTCGTTCGCGCTGCGCCGGGCGCGGGTCTGACCTACAGTTCCGGTACCGGTCGGCATCTTCGGGGGAAGGCCGAGCGTGGGCGGCGTCTGAGTTCAAGATCGAGCTGGGCGCTCGCCTGAAGACCTCGAGACGAGCCCCGCGTGCCGGGGACCCCGCTCGCCCCACCGTGAATCAGCAGCCGCCGGCCCCTGCGGGCCGCGCTGCCGCCGTATCGGCGCGACCGGAGGGCGGGCCACGGTCACGTGGCGATGGCGACGAGTCCGGCGATGCCAGCGGCGTACAGCAGCAGGACGGTCAGGGAGTCCGGACCCATCCGGGCGATCGTGCGTCGTGGTCGGAAGAGCAGGCCGAAGACGTAGACGACGGTGAGCAGGATGCCGAGGCCTGTGAGGTAGATGTCGGTGTCCTGCGCTTGCGGCAGCGCGGGCTGTCCGGAGATGAGGGTCGCGACCAGGAACAGCACCGGCAGGAACGCGTTGCCGCCGAAGATGTCGCTCATCGCCAACTTCGTGTCGACGAGACGCACGCTGGTGATGCCGGTCGACAACTCCGGTAGCGAGGTGGCGGCTGCGAGCACCGTTGCACCGAACAACACACCGGTCAGGCCGATGTGGTCAGCGAGAGCGTCGCCGCTCTGCTCCAGGAAGTAGCCGGCGGCCAGGGTGGCGAGCGCGGCAACGGAGAACACGGTGGCGGCGCAGGCCGTCGAGATCTGCTTCGTGGTGGCCTGCTGGTTCTTCTGGGTCTTGGCGTGTCCCCGCGGCGCGGCCTGGTTGTCGGGCGCCTCGCCGGAGTCGCGCCAGGGCAGTCGCCCACGTGCCTTGCTGAGCAGCACGATGCCGACCAGCCACAGGACCGCGATGAGGATGGACGCGGGCGCGACGCGGCCGACGTGCAGCGTCGACGGGAGCTGACTGCCCATCACCGCGACCGTCAGCACGGCGATCACCAGCCCGGCCTCCAACACGAGGCTGAGGCTGGCAGCCTGGTAGGTCAACGGCGCCCGCCGCTTCCCGCCGAAGGCGTCGAGCGCCACCAGCACGACGGTCTGCAACGCGATCCCACCGAGGATGTTGCCGATGGCCACCCCGATGTCTCCCGATGCCGCCGCGGTGACGGTGATGGCGATCTCCGGCAGGTTGGTGGCGATCGCGAGCAGGACCACGCCACCCAGGGCGGAGCCGAGGTGGAGCCGGTCGTCGAGGACGTCGGTGGTGTTCGACAGGTGGATGCCGGCGATCCAGATGACACCGGCGCAACCGACGAAGACGAGGACCAACAGGGGAACGGCGAGGGATGACACGGGACGGACTCCGTGGCCTGCCGACAGACGCACGCGGGGTTGGCTGTGCAGGGGCAGACGTGGCGGGCCTACCCAGTTCGCGAGGTCTCTCGTCCAGGTGTCGGTGCGAGCAAGCCGACAACCCGCCGGCGGGCCGGTCGAGACCGGTATGCGACACGTGCTGCGCCACCCGCGTCCCTCGTGGCGAGTGGATCAACGGCCTCAGAGCCGAGACCCGCGGAAACACGGATCCCATGGCATGACCCGGACGGAACAAGCGACGGCAATCGAACCCGCATGTCCAGATCGGGAACACGAGACGCGGCCCCGACCGCACCTCCGCCGGGTAGGCGACTCCCCTGATGTCTCCCTGCAAGCGGCCGACCGCGGTTACCCGGTCGGTTGCAACACACTCGGGCAGTCCGTGCCGGTCCCGGCAGACACCGGAAGCTCGACCGATCTCGCGGATGCCGCCGCCGCCGCGGCAACGATGCACGTCGACTCCTCGACCGGCGCCGAACGGTGGGCAGCAGCCGCAGCTCTCGCACGGACGGGACACGTCCTGATCGACACCGCAGCGGGCGGCGAGCAGGAGTCGCCGCAGGCGAGCGTCCCGAGTTCTCGTCGTGGGGCCGAATCAGTCGGGCTGGCCATGTCGCCCGGCCGAGGGCGCGTCATCGGCGAGAGCGGCGAGCAGGGTCAGCACGTCGTCGCGGGCGTGCGCAACGAACTCGGCGTCCCGGTCAGCTTGCTCACGCGCCGACGCATCGCCGTCCCGACCGGTGAACAACGGAACCGACGAATCATCCACCCACACATCCGCTCCGTGACGGCGCCATGGTCCGCCGGTCGCCGCAACGGCTCGTGCCCGGATCCAGTCGATGTCGTCCATCACGCCAGCATGGCAGCGGCGTCCTGACCAACAGCGGGGGCGGTTGCGGGAGGAGCGCTCGATCGACGTCGGCGTGAAATCCTCACTCCTGACAACAGGTTCACGACACGGAACCACGCCCGTCCTGTCGAGAAGGCGTTCCCGGTTGCTGGACACGGTTGCATCGCGCGACAGACACGTGCCTTGGACTGAGCCAGTGCCTGAGAGACGGCGAGGTCATGACAACGCTGATCGCGGCCGGTGGCCCCGGAACAGTCCAGGCTGGGTCGTGGTGGGCCGACCTTCCTCGTCGGCGGGCGGTGACGCGGGCACCGGCCGCCCGTTTCGACCCGATCACCCGACCGCGGGCGATTCCGGCAACCGGCTCAGGCCAAGCCGAGCTGCTTCATGATCCCGAGTTCGTCCGAGCTGCCCCACCGCTCGATCAGTTTCCCGTCGGAGATCCGGCTGATCTGCACACCGCGCACGGAGATGGTCTTGCCGGTGGCGTCGTGGCCTTGGAAGGGTCCGTTGTTGGTGCCGCTCAGGGTGTACGCGAACGCGACCTGGTCGTCGTCGGCCACCAACGTCTCCACGTCGATGTGCAGATCCGGGAACGCGGTTCGCATCTCGCCGAAGAACGCCTGGTATCCGGCAGGTCCGGGCACCTGACCCGGCGCGGGGTCGTGGTCGTGGCTGTCCGCGGCGACCAATGCGTCGAGAGCCGCAAGGTCCCCGCTGTTGACGGCTTCGCCGAAGGCTTCCTGGCTGGCGATGTTGCTCTTCTTGTCGAACACGGTGTTCGTGATCCTCCTGGCTGGGTGGGGTGCCATCGAGGGCGGTCAGACTCCTGTCCGGATGCCCTCGGCGGACGTGCTCTGATGGCATACCCGCGACGAGCGGGCCAGGTGCGGCCGGCATGTGCCAGTTCTCCGTTGAACCAAAGTGTCCACGTCGCTGGTGACCACTTGTCCGCGACCTACCATCCAGCAAATTGCTGCTGTGTGCAGCGTTCATGATCGACTTCGGGATGCGTTCAGGGGTGCGGATCCGCTAGACATGCGCGATGACGAACGTCGGGCTGCTGAGCAGCTGGGTGACGTGGAGTCCACTGGAGCGGGCCTCGGTGCGCGACGTCTACCTTCACGATCGCGGCATCGCGGACACGGCTCATCGTCACCGTGTCCGCGTGCTCGACGTGTCGCGGGCGTTGCATTCGGCGTACCGGCGGGTCGCAGCGCTCGTGTTGGAACCCGAAGTCGACGGCCCACCCGCCGCCGTGCCGTGGAGGCCGGCCACGGCGGTGCGTTCGCTGGCGAAGCTGCCCACCGCGACATGGAGGTGGAACACAGCCGACGAGCGGATGGTCTGGTCCGACGGCATGTACGAGATGTACGGCTACCCGATCGGCGCCGTGCCGGCGACGATCGGCCTGCACCAGGCGCACAAGCACGCGGACGACCGCGCCGCGGTCGAGCGCCTCGTCATGATCGGAGCCACCCAGAGCGGAGCGGTGGTGTTCCCACAGCGCATCCTGCGCACCGACGGTTCGGTGTGTCGTGTCGTGATGCGGGTGACCGGGCAACGCGGACCTGGCGAAGTGCTCACCGGACATGTCGTCGTGGACACCACGGTAGGGTGACGCGCACGGCGCCACTGCCTGACTCCGGCGCTGAAGGTGCCGAGCTGTCGAACGTCAGCCACCGCCGAGCGATCCGACCGCCCGGGCGATCACCAGCAGGGATGTGAGGAGCGCCGCGCTGGCCTCCAGGCCCATGAGCATCTTCGCGCGGGTGGTCAGCGGCATGGTGTCGGTGGGGCTGAAGGCACTGCTGTTGGTGAGTGACAGGTAGAGGAAGTCGACGAAGGTGGGGATCCAGCCGGCCCGGACGCTGGAACTGGCGGCCACCTCGGTCACGGTGTCGGCGTTCTCGTCCTGGGAGAACCGCCAGTCTGCCGGCGGCAGTCGATCGCGTCGTACCTCCCGTCGGCTCACCGGGCCGCCGCGGTCCAGTTCCCAGAACAGCAAGGCGAAGCCGATCACGTTGGTCACCCACACCTGCATCGCGGCCACCAGCAGGGAGCCACCGGGGGTGTGCGGACTGGTCACCGCCGCGACCAGCAGGCCCAGTGCGATCAGGTTGGCCACGATGACCACGGCGGACAACACCACCGACGCCGTTCGTGACCATCGTGTCTCCCGCACCAACCGGCGCGGGTTGGTCACCACCAACGTCACCAACAGCGCAGCCTCGAGCAGGGGAATGACGATGCGGGGCGCGAACAGCAACGAGTCCGGCAAGGTCGTGTAGGCGACGCCGGCGACCACGACCGCCATGACGGGCGGCCACCGGTTCTCACCGTCAGACACCCGCCGGTGGGACAACTCCTCGTCGAGACCGTGCGGCGCGTTCACGGGCTGAGTGATCGCGGGATCACGCGCGACGCTCCTCGGTCCGCGCGGTACGCGCTCGGAGACGAGCCAGTCGCCCCGTGCCGGCACCGGCCAGGAACGCGACTCCCGCCACCAGAGCGAGCAGTGCGGGGCCCGTCGGAGCGGTGTCGTTTGCGGACGGGGGCGGGGAGGCCGCCGGTTCCACAGGAGACACGGGATCGGTTGGATCGGCGCTGGACGACGGCGTCTCCAGCTGTTCGGCCGCTGCAGCTCGCCGGGCAGCGGTCCGCACGTACTGGGCCTTCAGTTCCGGGTCGCTCACCGCGGTGCGCCGGCGCAACGCTTCCTGGGCGGCTTCGTGGCGGCCGAACCCGGAATCACCGGCCGGCCCGGCAAGGACAGAGGTGACCGCCTCGTACGCGGTCTTCCAGCGGTCCCAGCCGTGGTCGTCGTCCGGTCCGCGGGGGGCGGTGAACCACCGGTGCACGTCGTCGGTGGCGTCGGGGTCCGGGGCGACCTCCAGCAGCTAATGGCGGGCGGCGTCGACCTGCCGCCAGAGGTGCCGGCCGTAGTCGGCGGCCTGCCGCAGAACTTCGTCGAGGTCGTGGGCCTGTTGGTTGGCGTCGTCGAGACTGAGTTGTCCCTCGAGTCGGGGACGCTGCGGATCCAGGAGGATCGGCATCGGGATCTGTTCCACAGTTGCTCCTGTCAGTGTTTCCCGAGGGCCGCGATGCGGTCGGCGGCGCGGGCGGCGAGGGCCATGATCGTGAGGCCGGGGTTGGCGGCGCCCTGCGTGGGCAATGTCGATCCGTCGGTGACGAAGACGTTGGGCATCCCGAAGACCTTGTGGTCGGTGTCGACCACGCCGTCTTCGGCGCGAGCTGCCAGGCGGGCGCCGCCGACCAGGTGGGCGAACCGTTGGATCGTCATGAGTTCCTCGGCGCCGGCCGCGTGCAGGATCGATTCCATGCTGGCGGTGGCGGCGGCGATCAGGGCCTTGTCGTTGTCACCGAGGTGGTGGTCGAAGCGGGCGACCGGCAGGCCGTGCCGATCCTGTTCGTCGGCCAGGGTCACCCGGTTGTCGGCCTGGGGCAGCAGTTCGGCCAGCGCGCCGATCGATGCCCAGTGCACGAAGTCGCGCATGTACTCGCGTAGCGGCGCCCCCCAGTGACCCTGCGCGGTGACGTGTTCGGACCAGGTGATCGGCAGCGGGCCGACCGTCTGCAACGACCAGCCACGCTTGTAGGGCTTGGTGGGATCGGTCTCGTAGAAGTGCTCGCTGCTGGCTTCGGGTACCTGTGCCTTGTGCATGCGGACCTCGGCGGCAAACCGGCCGGCGGTCTGCGGCGCGCCCTGCACCATGAGGTAGCGGCCGACCTGGTCGTGGTCGTTCCCGAGTCCGTCCGGGTGGGCTGTCGTTGCAGAGAGCAACAGCAGGCGTGGTGTCTCGAGGCTGTAGCCGGCCACGGCGACCGCTCGGGCGCGTTGGAAGCGTTCGACCCCGTCGCGCAGGTAGGTGACGCCGGTGGCGCGGCCGGTGCGGTCGTCGACGACGATGCGGCTGACGTGGCTGTGAGCCCGGATCTCGGCGCCGTGGGTGAGGGCGTCGGGGATGTGGGTGATCAGCGGGCTGGCCTTGGCGTTGACCTTGCAGCCCTGCTGACAGAAGCCGCGGTAGATGCAGTGCGGCCGGTTGCCGAAGCGGCCGTTGGCGATGGCCACCGGCCCGACCCGGGCGGGCACACCGGCCGCCTCACATCCGGCGAGGAAGATCGAGCCGTTGCCACCGACCGGGTGGGCGTGGTGGGCGTAGGTGTGGGGATCGCCCCACGGCCAGTCCTGACCGGACACCGGCAGTTCGGCCTCGACCTGCTCGTAGTAGGGCTTGAGGTCGGCGTAGGAGATCGGCCAGTCGACGCCCACGCCGTCGAGGGTGTGGGTGCGGAAGTCCGACGGGTGTAACCGCGGGACGAAACCCGAGTAGTGGATCAACGAGCCGCCGACGCCGCGGCCGGAGTTGTTCGAGCCCAGCGGCACCGGGTCGGTCCCGCCGATCACGCGTGGTTCGGTCCAGTACAGCGAGTGCGCACCACGTTCGTCACTGACCCAGTCGGCATCGGGGTCCCAGAAAGGCCCCGCGTCGAACGTGACGATCTGCCACCCCCGCCGGGCCAGGCGTTGGGTGAGCACGCTGCCGCCCGCGCCGGCGCCCACCACCACGAGGTCGACCTCGTCGGTGTCGGCGTAGCGGCGCATGTCGCGCCGCAGCTGGTGGTTCGTGCGCGAACCGTCGTCCGGGACCAGCCACGCGGACTCGTTCGTCTGTTTCAGCGAGCGGTAGCTGAACCGGGTGCTGCTCATGCCGCGCCTCCCTGCCGGGCACGGGTGCGGCCGTGCGGTGCGGCCTCGCTGCCGGTGAGGTCGTGGTGTGCCGCGCGGGCGCGGTCCACCCGGTCGCCGAACGGGACCGGGTCCCCGGCGGCGTCCTCGCCGGTGTCGTCGCGGACCTCCCACCGTTCGCGGGCGTCGAGCCCGATGTTCTTGTAGCCGCGGGGGTAGGCCGGGCCACCGAAACCGATCTCGTTCCAGGCCCACGGGTGGGAGTAGAACGCCGCGCACGCGTACCGGGTCCACAGACTCCACACATGCATGGCGGACCACGCGTACCACGCCTCGCCGTGGTGGGCGGCGTCGAAGACGGTCTGCACGAGCGCCGCCTGCTGTTGCGGTGCGCAGACGTGGAACAGCTGGTCGTGGGCGGTCCGGGCGTCGTCGTCCAACGCGGCGAGGGTGTCGCGCCAGGCCTGCGGGTCCGGCGGCATGTCGTCGTACCGCCAGCCGTCGGTCTCCCCGGCGGCCAGGCGGGCATCGATGAGCGCCACCACCGGGATGCGGGGATCGTCGTCCTGGGCGAGCAGCAGATCGCACAGCGGACGGGCGGCGGCGTCCTCGACGGCGGTGAAGAAGGAGAGGTCGGAGACGGGGGCGAGCCGGGCCAGGACGACGCCGGTGGTGACGTCGTCCCAGGTGTGTACCTGGTCCAGGACGTCGAAACCGGGGAACCGGCCACGGTGCTGCGGGGTCACCGCGTGGCGGGCAGGGGCGCGGTACGGCATCAGCGGCGTCCCTCGCGGCGTAGCACCGACGCGAGCAGGCCCATGCCGCCGACGAGGCTCGCGAGCAGCGGCGCGAACACCGGTGGGCCCATCTCGACGTTGTACGCGGCCATCTTCCAGCCGCCCGGTTTCTGTGCCACGCCACGGATGTGGAAGAAGAAGCCCTGCATCCCGTTGACGACGATCAGCGCGCTGGTGATCGGCAGGACGGTCCGGGCGGCGCGTTCGCTGAACACGGCGGCGATCCCGGCGGGCACCACGGTCGGGACGATGCCGATCGGCAGCCACATCATCTTGTTGCCGAAGCTCGCCGAGTCGTGCGAGGTGTAGATCTCCAGCGTGGTGATCACGGCACCGGCCGCGGTGAGCGCCGCGAGCGTGCGCTGGAACCGGCCGGTGCTGACGTCTCGGTAACCGGTCTCGAGCAGGTTCTCACCGGTCTCGGCCAACGAACGGGAAGGGCTTTGGATGGTCTTCACGTGGTCTCCTGCGGGGATCGTCGGTCGACGAGTGTGCGACGGAGCAAGGCAGCACCGCCGGGAACGTGGCGGAGCACCAACCGGGCCGCGGCGTCGCGGCGACGGTCGTGCTCGGGGCGGACACCGCGGGCGTGCACGAGATCGCGGTAGCCGAACGCGGCCCACACCGCAGCGATGACGGCGTCGGTCACACCGGCCCGCCACCGAGTGCGGTCGGACAGGGAGAACGCGACGGCGGTGGCGGCGTGGGCGGCGTCGACCCACACTCCCATCGCGAGGACCTCCGGCGACGGCGCCACCCCGGACAGCAACGCCTGCCCGAGCTGCCGCGCCCCGAGGACACGGGTCACGCGTTGGCTCGCGGTGTCGACCCGGACGCGGTGGACGTGCTGGAGCACGAGCCCGGGGCACGTCAGCAGCGCCGCACCCCAGCCGGCGCGGACGACCTCGACCGGCCGGAGTTGAACGGGCGTTGCGTTCATCGTCGCCGCCGGCCGACAGCTGCGAGCACCAGCGCCATGGCCCCACCACCGACGGCGGCCAGTGTCGCCATCCTGTTGCGGGCGACGAACGACACCGGGTCACGTTCGGAGGCCTTCGCCGAGAACGCTCCGCGGGCGCCGCGGTCGTGGTCGGCGTCGCGCGGCTGGAACACGTTCGACCCCCATCGCGGCGCGTCCTGGTCGGTCTGCTGGGACTTGACGCCGGTCTTGCCGAGGTACCAGTCGATGAACGCCGGGGCGACCCGGTTGCCCGTCACGGTGTAGGCGGTGGCGATGCCGACCCACATGTTGCGACGCGGGTGCTCGGCCGAGAACCTGATGGCCCGTGCGCACACCTCGGGCTGCACGATCGGTGGCACCGGCATCGGGTGCTGCGCCATCTTGTTGAGGTTCCAGTCGAACTGGGTCGTGTTGACCCCGGGCAGCGTCACGAGTCCGATCGTGACGTTGCTGCCGGTCGCGCGCAGTTCGGTGATCACCGATTCGGTGAAGCCCTTGATCGCGTGCTTGGCGCCGCAGTACGCCGACTGCAAGGGGATGCCGCGGTAGGCCATTGCCGACGACACGTTGACGATGGCACCGTGGTCGCGCGACCGCATCACGCCCAGGGCAGCGCGCACGCCGTGGACCTGACCGAAGTACGTGACCTCCGTCATCCGGTGGTATTCCGCCGGATCTGTGTCCCAGAAGTACGCGAGCGCGCCGACGAACGCGACATTGACCCAGACGTCGATCGGGCCGAGTTCGCGCTCGACCCGTTCGGTCGCGTCGTCGACCGCCTTCTCGTCCGCGACGTCGGTGGGGATGCCGAGGGCGCGGCCGCCGGCGGCTTCGACGTCGGCCACGGCGCCGTCGAGTCCGGCCTGGCCGCGCGCGAGGACGGCGACGTCGTAACCGGCAGCGGCGAACTCACGCACGGTGGCCCGACCGACTCCGGCGGTACCGCCGGTGACGACCACGACCTTGTTGTTGCTCACCATGAGTTCCTCTCGCGATTCGTTGCATCCTGCAACGCTACGGCGGCGTTGACGAAGGCCAGGTGGCTCAGGGCCTGCGGGATGTTGCCGACCAGCTCGCCTGTCCCAGGGGTGACCATTTCCGAGAGGAGACCGAGCGGGGACCCGACCCCGTCGAGCTCCCGCATCTGCGCCTCGGCCTCGTCGGCCCGTCCCAGTACCGCGAGCGCATGCACCGACCAGTACGCGCAGGCGAGGAAGGTCTGTTCCTCACTGGCCACACCGGTGTACCGGTACAGCAGCGGCCCGACCCCGAGTTCGTGGCGCACGGCGTCCAGCGTCGAATTCATCCGCGGGCCCCGGTCGAACCCGGACTGCACGCCGAGCAACACCGACGCGTCCAGGTCGTCGGTGCCGGCGTAGAACGTGTACGCCTGCTTGCGCGGCGACCAGCAATGCTCGGAGACCCACGCACGCACGGTGTCCGCTTCGCCGCGCCACCGGCGGGCCGCGCCCGCGAGCTGACCGGCGTCGGCCAGTCGGGCCGCGGCATCGAGGGCGCGCCAGACGTTCATCTTCGACGACGTGTACGGCCGGTCGTCCTGCAGCTCCCAGATGCCTGCGTCGTCGTGACGCCACGTGTCGGCGCACCGGTCGGCGAGGTCGGCGAGCTGCCGTGCCGACCGCACGTCGAGCACGTGGCCGCCGAACACCCAGGTGGCCACCGTCCCGAACAGGTCGCCGTACACGCCGAGCTGCACCTGGGACGTCGCGTCGTTGCCGAGCCGAACGGGTCGGCTGTCGCGGTAGCCCGGGACAGCTGCGGTCCGGCTGCTCGCCGGCACGTCGCCGTCGAGGCCGTAGACCACGTGGATGTCCGGTCCATCGTCGCGGATCGTCCGCAACAACCACGTGATCGCCGCGTGCACCTCCTCCTGCAGGCCGCACACCGTCAGCGCGTCGACCGTGAGTGCGGTGTCGCGGATCCAGGCCAGCCGGTAGTCCCAGTTCTTCGGGCCGCCCACCCGTTCGGGCAGCGAGGTCGTGGCCGCGGCGGCGATGGCACCGGTGTCGGCCATCATCACCGTCTTGAGCGCGAGGGCGCTACGCACGACTCGATCACGTCGTGTTCCGCTGCACTGCACCTGAGCCGACCAGCGCCGCCAGTTCGCCGCGGTGAGGTCGAGTCGGGCATCGACGGCGTCGACGTCGGTGAGGAACAACGGCGCGGCGTCCGAGGCCACGACGGCGATCACGACCCGCTCTCCGGCCGAGACGGTGAACGACCCGGACACCGCGGTACGTCCGACGTCGACGGCCACGCCGGCGCTGTGCCGGACGGCCATGACGAGCTCGCCTGTGTGCAGGAGCGGTCCCCGCGAGTCGTCCTCCGCCCACGGCTGCACACTGCCGAGCCCGTCGCCGGGCTCCACCACCGACGTCATCGCGACCGACCCGTCAACCCCGTCGACCCGTCGGGCCAACTCCGTCCAGGGGAGTCGTCCGGCGTTCCCCGAGTTGAGGCAGTCGGTGACGACCACCTGTCCCGTGGAGGTGGTCCAGGTGGTCTCGAGCAGGTTGGTGTCGGGGCGGTAGCGCCGGCCGGGCGACGCCGACGGGTCGGCCGGTCGCAGCACGACCCGTCCGCCGTGGTCCGGGTCGAGCAGCGCCGCGAACGGTGGCGGCGAGTCCAACCGCGGCACCGCCCACCAGTCGACCGTGCCGTCGGCCGCGACGAGCGCCACGCTGCGGCCGTCGCCGAGGACTCCGTACGCGCTGATGTCGACGAAACCCGCTGCGTCCCGCTCGGCGCTCACCTGTGACCGCGCTCATGGAGCCCCTGTGCGCGCACAGGAAACGCGGTGTCGTCCACGCTGCGTCGGTCGGGGTGGGCCGGCGCTTCGTCGCCGTACCTGTCGCGAGCGGGCCCCGGGAGTTCTGCGGTCGCGAACCTCTCCGTACAGCCCGGCGCGATCGGGCCGAGCGTCGCGGCCGAACTGCGGTCAGGAACGGGGAGGTGGGAAGGCGTGGGAGCCGTCGAGATCCTCACGGGTTCGCCCTCCCGATCGAGCTCCGGTGTGTCGCCGAGCGGGTCTGACCTGGCCTCGAGCTCGTGGCGACACCCGGGCGAGCTGCGGCTCGTCGTTCGCTCAGCACGCTGACGGCGGCGTGGGGCACGGAGACGGCCAGCAGGGCGATCAGCACGCCGGCGGGGACGTCACGGGCGTGCAGGACGAGTGCGAACACGGCTGTCAGTGCCATGGCTGTGGGCAGGCCGGCCCGGCGGGCGACGACGCCCGCCGCCCGGGACGTCGAACCTCGGCGGATCCATTCCCGGGCGTCGGGGTGGACGGCGACGAGGCGGATGGTCTGACGCCAGGCATGCCAACCCGCGAAGTAGACCGCGAAGCCCAGCAGAGGCGGCAGTGTGATCGTCAGTGCAGCGATCGCTACGGGTTCGAGGCCGCCGGCGATGTCTCGACCTGCGAACGCGGACACGGTGGCGAGCAGGCCGACGACCGCTGCGATGGCGAACACGATCCTGCTGGCATCGGTGAACAGGTTCCAGCGAATCGGATCGACGCCGAGCTGATGCAGGACCGGCCCGGTCCGGTCCGGCCACCACGCGAACGGGCCGGACACCGCGAGCGCACCGGTAGCGGCGGCCCGGAGAGCTCGGACGCGTGGTGCGGTGTCGGGCGTGCGCCACCGACTCACGACGTGATCGATCCAGCTGAAATGCGCCGCAGACACCGCGAGCAGCACGGCGATCCCGACGCCCGGCCACTGGGACCAGCCGAGGAACACGAGGCCGGCTACGGCGAGGTAAGCGATGCCGGCTGCGGCGCGACGGCCACGGCCCCGCACGACGAGTTCGGTGTCGAGGGCGCCGTGGGGCATGCCGAGCGCGACGGCGACGATCAGCGCCGCGGGGCCGGCGTGCTCCAGCAGATCACGCTGCTGCGTCCGGATCAGGACACCGGTGAGGCCCGCTCCGATCAGCACGATCAGTGATCCGACAGCCGCGACGCCGGCCGGCGTGAGCCGACCGGTCGCCGCGAACTCGCACGCGCCGACAGAGCCAGCGGTCACACCTGGTCGCGGTGCGCTGCGGCACCGTCACCGGCGATGTGGCCAGCGGCCACGCGGTGGCCGTTCGTCACGGCCCCGTCGGTGTAGGCCCTGCCTGGCAGGCTGATGGACAACCCGTTGAGCGAGACCGACGCCGGCAGTGTGTCGGGCACCTGGGCGTCGGCGTCACCGGCGTCCTCGGCGGTGCGCAGTTTCGCCACCTTGTGCAACAGTGCCCCGTAGCCGGCCTTGGCGATGATGTCGGCGCCGGTGAACGCCAGCTGGATGGTGACCGCCCAGCCGGTGCTGCGGGCGTCGGTGAAGATGAGCACCAGGTACGCCAACGGGTACACGCCCCACACCGACAGCAGCAGGGTCACGGCGTTGCGCAGGCTCTTACCGGTGGGCGCGCTGACGTCCTTCATCGTGTCCCGGACCGGTGCGAGCATCAGCGGGTACAGGGCGATGAAGAAGACGGTGCTGACGATGCCCCAGACCCACAGGGCGGCGGTCGAGGCGTGGTCCTGACCGACGGCGATGACACCGAACAGTCCGGTCAGGATCATCAGGAACGCCGCGGCCATCGCGGCGAACCGCATGGCGGTGGCCTTCTGCTTGGCGATGTTGCACACCGCGTACAGCTCGACGACGAGCAGCGGAACCGTCACCGACCAGTCCGCGAACCGCAGTCCGGTGAAGATCGTTCCGGGTTCGGGGGTGAAGGTCGAACCGTCGGCGTTGGAGTGGTACTTGGTCAGCCAGACCACGATGAGGGCGAGGTAGGCCAGGGCGGCGATCCAGGTGATCATCGCGCTGGTCACGGTCGACGCCCGGTACTTCTTGGAGATCTCCGAGCGGGTGGTCAGGTTGTAGACGCCCGACGCGAACAGGGCGAAGAACGCGACGACCAGTGCATACAGCACCAGTTCGTACTGCCATCGGCTCGTCGAGGCGATGTCGGTGATCTCTGCAGTCGGACCCGACGGGGTCACGAGCAGGAGGGTGGACGAGAGCATCGAGACTCCGGACTTCTCCTGAACCGGGTGGTCAGGATCGAACGGGAGCAGTGCTTTCTGCTCCCCGAGCGTGATGCTGGTGCCTCGGTTCTCGGGCCACCACGACGTGAGCATGATGAGCAGCGAGAACGATGAGATGGGCGCCGACGTCGCACACGCGGGTCGCGGTCGTTCGGGCGCGCATCGGGTCAATGGCCAGAGATGTTCGGCGCGGTGCTGGGCCGTGAGGTGAGAGTAGCCAATGATCAAGTGCCGCACAACGTACGGTGTCGGACACAGACGGAAAGGGTCGCGCGATGCCGCCGATCGACGGGGCTGGACCCGGTGGGGTGTCACCGGAACGCAACCTGCTGCTGGCGTCCTGGCCCGGTGCTCTACCGGCGGCGCTGCACCTCATGAGTGTGGAGCGCGGACAGACACTGCAGCGGGCCGGCAGCGTGGTCGACATGGCCTACTTCCCGGTGACCACCGTGTTGGCGGTCGCTGTCGGGGCAGACGGCGCCGATGATCCAGTCGAGGTCCACCACCTGGGCCGGGAAGGCGCGGCCGGCGTGTGCGTCACCGCCGGTGACTCGACCAGCGGGGCCCGGATCACCTGCGCGGTGGCCGGCGCGGTCTGGGCGCTGCCGGCGGCCGACCTGATCGCGGCGGCCGACGGCGATCAGGCGGTCATGAAGCTGGTACAGCGCTTTGTGCAGGCGCTCGCCCGTCACCTGGCCCAACGCGTGGCCTGCCGGGCGACGCACACCAACGAACAGCGATTCGCCGCCGCTGTGCTCACGACGACCTGGCAGACCGGTGGTGGCGACACGATCATGCTCACCCAGGCCGACCTCGCACGCATGCTGCTCGTCCGTCGGGCCACGGTCTCGACCGCGGCCACCCGACTCTCGGACGCCGGAGCGATCCGCTACCGCTACGGCACCATCACGATCGCCGACCACGATGCGCTGCAGGCCGCGGCATGCGAGTGCCATCGCGTCACCCATGCGGCGTATCTCGCCGTCGGCGTCGGTTGATCGGTACCGAGGCGACGGCGCCGCCAACCGTGGACGTCGCGGCGAACGTGGGTATGAGCCTTCCGCAGGTCGAAACCACGGGCCTCGTACACCGGGCAGCAGCCCGACAGGAGAATCCCGTGAAAGCCGTTGTGTTCAAAGGCCCGTTCGAGCTCGCCGTGGAAGAGGTCGATGACCCTCGGATCGAACGTCCCACCGATGCCGTCATCCGGATCACCACCGCCAACATCTGTGGGTCCGACCTGCACCCGTACGAGGGTCGCGCCCCTCTGGACGCGGGCATGGTCCTGGGCCACGAGAACATGGGCATCGTGGCGGAGGTCGGCGCCGCGGTGAGCCGGATCAAGGTGGGTGACCGGGTGTCGGTGCCGTTCAACCTCGGGTGCGGCACGTGCCGCAACTGCGTCGACGGGTGGACTTCGGCGTGCTTGCGGGCGAACCCGACCGGGCAACCCGGCGCCGGATACGGATACCCGCAGATGGGCCCGTACTGGGGCGGCCAGGCCGAGTACCTCAACGTGCCGTGGGCCGACTTCAACTTGCTCGAACTGCCGGCGGGCACTGAGCACGAGTCCGACTACACGATGCTGTCGGACATCTTCCCGACCGGCTACCACGGCACGGAGCTCGCCGGGGTGGCTCCGGGCAAGACCGTCGCGATCTTCGGTGCCGGTCCGGTCGGGCTGATGGCCGCGTTGTCGGCCAACATCCGCGGCGCGTCGCAGACGTTCGTCGTCGACTTCGAACCCGACCGGCTGAAGCTGGCCGAGCAGCTGGGTGCGACCGCGGTCGACCTGTCGAAGGGTGACGGCGCGGTCGAGGCGATCATGGAGCTCACCGACGGGTTCGGGGTCGACTGTGGTGTCGAGGCGGTCGGCTACCAGGCGCACGACCCGTCCGGGCAGGAACACCCGGGCATGGTGTTGGACAACCTCGTGCAGGTCGTGCGTGCCACCGGCCGGATCGGCGTCGTCGGAGTGTACGAACCGACCGACGACGGCGCCGCCACCGACGACGCGAAGCACGGACGTTACGACTTCGACTACGGCACCGCGTTCACCAAGGGCATCGCCATCGGATCCGGTCAGTGCCCGGTGATGCGTTACAACCGGTACCTGCGCGACCTGATCATCCGCGGGCAGGCGACGCCGTCGCAGATCGTGTCCCACGAACTGCCACTGGACGACGCGGTGCACGCGTACGACCAGTTCGACAAGCGGGTCGACGGCTGGACGAAGGTGCTGCTGCACCCGGGTGGATGACGCCGAGTCAGACATGGCTGGCGACCTCGGCGAGATCGCGACGACGTTGCATCGGCAGGCGGGGCGCTCGTTCAGGGCCGCGCTGCGACAGTCACCCTTCCCGTGGATCCCGAGGGTCGCTCCACGCCGCGGGCGCTCAGTGCTGGTCGGGTGATCGCTCTTCAGGTCGAGGTGACACGGCGGGAGTTGCCGTGTCAGGTAGCCAATCGAACAGGTCGAACGTGACGGTCGCGGCGGCTGCTCGACGACGCCGTGCCCGCCGCACAGGGACCTTGCTGCGGCCGGTACGTCGTCGGATGCGGGCTGAGCCCTTCGCGCGGTTCGCCACCGGGGCACCAGGCTCGACCGACAACACCGAGGCTCACAGGATTCGACGTTCGTGTGGGTGATCCCCTTGTGCTCACCGCCGACCACCTCGACTCGTGCGCGTATCCGCAACGGTGGTCAGAAGTCGGCGCCTGAGCGGCCGACCCTGACCGTCGACCAGGTCTTCGAGCTCGCCGGTCGTGTGCCGAACCGCTTCCGGGCGATGGTGCTCGTGACGACCTTCGCGAGCCTCCGCGACCACCTTGAGCATTACGTCGACCCTGACCCCGAGGGGTTAGTTTTCACCGGAACGCTCGGCGCCGTCATCGGCGCGGCAACTTCAACAAGCTGATCCGCTGGCAGGACAACGTCGCCGCGATGGGACTGGTGGGCCTGCACGTCTGCGCGAGCCGTTCGATGTCGGTGCTTCCACGACCTCCGCCACACCGGCAACACCCTCGCGGCGCGGGTGCCTGGCGCGTCGACTCGCGACCTCATGCAGCGCATGGGGCACGACTGGATGCGCGCCGCGATGATCTACCAGCACGCCCCAAGCGACGCCCAGGAACGTGTTGCCGCTGGGCTGACAACCCAGCTGGATGATCACGCGAGCCGATCCGCTACAGCACGTGGACAGCACCCACATCCCGACAGCCCGAGGCGTGCCGCCCCCGGAACCAACGAAGCCCCCGGAAACCGGGGGATCTGACGTGGAGCGAGTGACGGGAATCGAACCCGCATATCCAGCTTGGGAAGCTGGTGTTCTACCACTGAACTACACTCGCGCTGCGACGACTGAGCCTAGCCGATGTGGTCGCCCCCGGGAGCCAGCACCCGCTCCACGAGCGGACCGAGCAGGCGGTGCGCGAGGCGCAGTCCGCGGGTCTGCTCGACGGTGAACCAGCGCAGGTCGTCGTGTTCCTCGGGCGCGAGGTTGCTGGGTTCGCCGGCCCAGGTGCGCACCACCCAGATCCGGATGTCGAGTCCGCCGCCCTGGCCCGTGGGGTCGACGATGCGGGCGAGCGGGTCGCCCAGGTCGGTGGGGACCACACCGACCTCCTCGCCGAGTTCTCGGGTCAGCGCCTGGGCGGGGGTCTCGCCGGGGTCGACGTGGCCGCCGACGACGTCCCACACGTCCGGGTACCAGCGTTTGGCCGGGGAGCGGTGGGCGAGCAGCACGGTGCGGTCGCGGACCAGCAGGGCGCCGACGACCACGTGCACCGGGGCAGTACAGCACCGACCTCCGACACGTGCGCCCGACTAGTCTCACCGAGCGTGCTGCTCTCCGACCGCGACATCACCGCCGCGCACGACGCCGGGCGCCTCGGCTGCGAGCCCTGGGACCCCGACCTGGTGCAGCCGAGCAGTGTCGACGTGCGCCTGGACCAGTATTTCCGGGTCTTCAACAACACGGCGTACACGCACATCGACCCGAGCCGACAGCAGGACGACCTGACCTCGCTCGTCGAACCCGCGCACGGGGAGCCGTTCGTGCTCCACCCCGGCGAGTTCGTGCTCGGCAGCACGCTCGAGGTCGTCACCCTCGCCGACGACCTCGCGGGCCGCCTCGAGGGCAAGAGCAGCCTCGGTCGTCTCGGGTTGCTCACCCACTCGACGGCCGGGTTCATCGACCCCGGCTTCAGCGGTCACATCACGCTGGAGCTCTCCAACGTCGCGAACCTGCCGATCGTGCTGTGGCCCGGGATGAAGATCGGGCAGCTGTGCCTGTTCCAGCTCTCGAGCCCCGCCGAGCGGCCGTACGGCAGCGGCGCCACCGGGAGCCGGTACATGGGCCAGCGCGGCCCGACCCCGAGCCGCAGCTACCAGAACTGGCGGGTCTGGCCGACCGACGCCGGGCAGTAGCGGGGGGCGCTCAGCGCGAGGCGGGCAGGCCGGCGAGCGCCTTCTCCAGCAGCGCGGCGAGCGTCGCGCGCTCCTTGTCCGTGAGCGGCGCGAAGATGTCGGTCTCCTCGGCCTCGGCGTCGAGGACGGCCGTGCGGAACTGCTCCCAGCCGTCGCGGGTGAGCGCGATGGTGGAGCGGGTCCGGTTGGCCGGGTCGGGCTTGCGGCTCACCCAGCCGCGCTCGGCCATCTTGTCCAGCCGGTGGGTCATGGTCGAGGCCGAGACGCCGGTGGTGTCGGCGAGGCGGGACGGGTTCGACCAGCCGTCGCGGCCCTCCATCGCGAGCGCCCGCAGCACCTCCCAGTCGCCGGGGGCGATCCCGAGGACGTCGAACCGCGCCCGGTAGAAGACGTCGAGCCGGCGGGACAGCCGGGAGATCGCGGTGACGATGCGCTGGACCGTCTCGCCCGCGCCCGCCTCGGTGTACAGCCGGACGGCCTTCTCGTACTCCGCCCACGGCGTCCGGCGCGTCATGGCCAGACAGTAGAGGGGTGACCGGACTCACCGGCAGCCCTCCCGGGAACAAAACGAGTTCCTCACGGCTTCTAAGCTTCGATATCGAAAGTTCGAAGTCGCAAAGTTGCCCCTCGAAGTTGAAGTGGATACCCCAGCTGTGCCTCGCACCACGTCCCGTCTGATCGCCCTGCTCGTCGGCTCCTCGCTCGGAGCGGTGGGCTGGGGCGCCGTCCTCCCCTACCTCTACGCCGACGTCGCCGACGCCCGTGGCTTCGGTGCCACCGCGGCGGCCGTCACCTTCACCGCCTTCGCTCTCGGCGCCCTCGTGGCGAGCCCGATCGCCGGTCGCCTCGCCGACCGCGCCAACCCCGTGCTGGTGGCGACGCTCGCCCGGCTGCTGCTCGTCCTCACGATCCTCGCGATCATGCTGGGCCAGTCCGAGCTCGCCGTCTGGTCGGCCGCGTTCGGCTACGGCGTCGCGCTCGCGCTGAACCAGCCGTCGGTGCAGGTCATGGTGCTGGCGCTCACGCCGGCCGTCCGCCGTCGTGACGCCTTCGCGTGGCAGTTCATCGGCCAGAACCTCGGCCTCGCGCTGGGCGGTTTCGCCGGCGGCTTCCTCGTCGACCTCACGACGCCCACGGGTTCGCGCCCGGTCTACGTCGTGGCCGCGGCCGCCTCGTTGCTCAGCGCAGCGGTCGTGTACCTGTCGGTGCGAGGGATCCCGTTCGCGACCTCCGTGGCGTCCGAGGTGGCCGAGAAGGTCGGGTACCGCCAGGTGTTCCGCGCCCCGGGTGTGCGGTGGCTGCTGGCCGTGACCGTGCTGCTGACTCTCGCCTGCTACGCCCAGTTCGACAGCGGCCTGCCGGCCTACGCCCTCTCGGTCCTCGACGTCCCGCCGACGCTGCTCGGCACGGCCGTCGCCGTCAACGCGATCCTGGTCGCGGCGCTGACCGCCCCGGTCGTCGCCCTCACCCGCCGGTTCCACCCGGGCACGCTGCTCGCGGCGTGCGCCGTCATCTGGGCCGGTGTCTGGGTCCTGCTCGGGCTGCCGCTGCTCGACCACGCCTGGGCGCCCGCGCTCGTCGTGGTCGGCTACGCGACGTTCGCCTTCGGTGAGACCGTCCTCGCGCCGGTGCTGACCCCACTCGCGGCCACCCTCGCACCCGAGGGTGCGGCCGGGCGGACGCTCGCGGCGATGAACGGCGCGCAGACCCTCGCCACGGCCGTCGGCCCCGGGCTGTCCGGTGTGCTGCTGGCCGCGGGTGTGCCGGTCGGGTTCGTCGCCCTGCAGCTGCTGTGCTGCGCGGTGTCGGTCGTCGGCGCCCGCCGCCTGCGCCGCGCCACCGCCCACGTCAAGGCCGAGGTCGCCCTCGCCGCCTGACGGGCCGCAGTGAGTTGATCACGACGTTTCTGTCGCTGTGACACCCCGATCAGCGACAGAAACGTCTTGATCCACTCCCGGAGGGGGCCGTTCAGCCCTGTGCGGGCAGGAGCGTGTGCATCCAGCCGTGCTCGTCGGGGAGCGTGCCGTTCTGCAGCCCGAGCAGCCGCTCGCGCAGCTGCAGGGTGACCGGGCCGGGGGTGCCGTCACCGTTGGTCCAGTCGCCGTTCGCGCTCTTGACGAACCCGACGGGCGTGATGACGGCTGCGGTGCCGCAGGCGAACACCTCGGTGAGCTCGCCGGACGCGGCGTCGTGCTGCCAGTCGTCGATGGAGACCTTGCCCTCCTCGGCGCCGTAGCCGAGTTCGGACGCGAGCGTCAGCAGGGAGTCGCGGGTGACGCCCGGCAGCAGGGTGCCGGTGAGGGCGGGCGTGACCACCCGCGCCGAGGGGCCGGAGCCGTAGACGAAGAACAGGTTCATCCCGCCCATCTCCTCGACGAACCGGTGCTCGGTCGCGTCGAGCCACACCACCTGGTCGCACCCGCGCTGCGCGGCGTCGGCCTGCGCCACCAGCGACGCGGCGTAGTTGCCGCCGCACTTGGCCTCGCCGGTACCGCCGGGAGCGGCGCGGGTGTACTCGGTGGACAGCCACACGACGACCGGCTCCGGCCCGCGCTCGAAGTACGCGCCGGCGGGGGAGGCGATGAGCAGGTACGAGTAGGCGTTCGACGGCCGCACCCCGAGCCCGACCTCGGTCGCCAGCATGAACGGGCGGAAGTAGAGCGCGGCCTCGCCACCGTGCTCCGGCACCCAGGCCTCGTCGATCTCGGTGAGCGCGCGCAGCGACTCCACGAACTGCTCGGCGGGCAGCTGCGCCATCCCGAGCCGGCCGGCCGAGCGGGCGAAGCGGGCGGCGTTCATGTCCGGCCGGAACGTCTTCACCGAACCGTCGGCGTGCCGGTAGGCCTTCAGGCCCTCGAAGATCTCCTGGCCGTAGTGCAGGACCATCGTCGCGGGGTCGAGCTGCAACGGGCCGTACGGGACGACCTCACCCGGCTGCCACGCGCCGTCGCGGAAGTCGATGCGCACCATGTGGTCGGTGAAGTGTCGACCGAAACCGGGGTTCGTGAGTACCTGGGCGATGTGCTCGGGGGTCCGGGGCTGCGGGTTCGGGGTGACCTGCAGCGCGGGCGGGACCAACGTGTCCGAGGAATCGACCGACATGCTCGGACATGCTAGTAGTCCGGGCCACCTCGATCACGCCCGTTGTGACGCCTGGCCGTCCGGCGGGACCAGCCACAGGCCGTTGCCGCGGTGGAACAGGCCGCGGTCCCACCACGACTGCTGCATCGCGGCGGGCACCCCGCGGAAGAACTCGGGGTCCTCGGAGTTGAGCGCGGGCGGGTCGGGCAGGCAGCCGACCAGCGACCGCCGGGTCGCGATCCGGTCGCGGACGGCGAGGGTCGCGGCGAGCCCCATGCCCCGTGCCACCCCGGCGATGACCACCTGCTGGAACAACACGAACGCGTCGACGCCGGTGTACTCGAGATCGGGCCGCAACCGGCCGTCGGGGGTGAGGACGAGTTCGGCCGCGGTGCGGACGCCGCCGCCGTAGGCCATCGCGGGCGTCGCGAGGTCGAGGCCGCACTCGAGGTCGAACACCGCGATGTCACTGCGGGCGACGACCTGCTCCGGGTGGTCGTGGAAGCACTGCACCGCCTCGACGGTCCACAGCACGATGCCGTCGAGCTCGTCGCGCAGGCCGTCGGGTTCCGGCAACGGCTGGGCGGAGGTGTAACGGAGCTCGGTCCACGAGGACGACGGGTCCGTCACCGCCGCAGCCTAACCATGGTCACGGGTGAGCCGCCCGTCCGAGCGCAGGACGTCCAGGGGGACACCCATGACCAGCGCCGGCAGGCCGCGGGCGAGCAGCTCGAGGAGTTGCTCGCGGGTCAGCGCCGACGACGACGGCCCCGCGGTGCACCAGGTCACGGTGACGTCCTCGACGAACGCGATCCAGCCCCGGACGATCATCAACGCCATCGGCGGCAGCTCGAGCCCCTGCTCGGTCATGACGTCGACGGTGCGCTGGGCGAGTCGGTCACGGGTCTGGTCGAACACCTCCCGCAAGGCGGCGTCGCCGCTGCCCGCGCCGCGCACGAGGGACAGGTAGGCCTGCGGGTTCTCGCCGACGTAGTCGACGAACGCCCCCACCGACCGGGTGAGTGCCTCGTCCGGTTCCCAGGACGGGTCCGGGGCGGTGCGGGCGATGAGGTCGTCGGCGGCGGCCCGGGCGACCTGCAGCTGGAAGTCGGCCTTGCCCGCGAAGTAGTGGAACAGCAGCCCGCGGGAGACGCCCGCGGCGTCGGCGAGGTCCTCGATCGACAGCTCGTCCAGCGTGCGCTCGGCGAGCAGCTCCAGCCCGAGGCTGAGCAGCTGGGCGCGCCGTTCCTCGGGAGGGAGGCGGACCCGCTTGGCCGCGGTCATGTCGGCCACCTTACTGAACGTGATTCAGCTTGCTGTTGACTCCGGTTCAACAAGTGGGCATGGTGGCGGGCATGACGGATCTCAGCGACGCCAGCGCGATGCCGCCCGGCGCCTCGGTCGAGGCCGACGCCGCGGACCTCCGCGCCGACCAACGGCTCCCGCGGCGCACCCACGTCCTGGTCGTGGGGTCGGGGTTCTCCGGCCTCGCGACCGTCATCGGCCTCACCCAGGCCGGCTACCGCGACGTCGTGGTCATCGACCGGGGGCGCACGGTCGGGGGCACCTGGCGCGACAACACCTACCCGGGTGCGGCGTGCGACGTCCCGAGCCAGCTCTACTCCTTCTCGTTCGCGCTGAACCCCGACTGGTCGTCGTCGTACTCGCCGCAGCCGGAGATCGAGCGGTACCTGCAGGGCGTCACCGAGACGTTCGGGGTGGGCGACCACGTCTACGGCGGGGTCGAGATGACCGGCGCCCGCTGGGACGCCGCCGCCGCCGAGTGGGAGGTCACGACCTCGGCCGGTGACATCCGGGCCAAGGTCCTCGCGCTGGGCATCGGCGCGCTGTGCGAACCGCGTCTGCCCGCCATCGACGGCATCGGTGACTTCGCCGGGCCCGTCATGCACTCCAGCCGCTGGGACCACTCGGTGGACCTGCGCGGCAAGCGGGTGGCGGTCATCGGGACCGGGGCCTCGGCGATCCAGATCGTGCCGAAGGTGGCGGAGGTCGCGGCCCACCTCGACGTCTACCAGCGCACGCCCCCGTGGATCGTCCCGCGCAACGACCACCCCTACGGCCGGGTCGCGCGGTTCGCGATGCGGCACGTGCCGGGCTTCCAGAAGCTCATGCGCACGAGCGTCTACTGGTACCTCGAGTCGCGTGTGCTCGGGTTCGTGAAGCAGCCCAAGCTCATGGGGTCCGCCTCGAAGGTCGCGCTGGCGCACCTGCACCACGCCGTGAAGGACCCCGACCTGCGCGCGAAGCTGACACCCGACTACACGATGGGGTGCAAGCGCATCCTCATCAGCAACGACTACTACCCGGCCGTCGCGGCCGACACCACGGAGCTGGTCACCGACCCGATCCGGGAGGTGCGGCCGCACTCGATCGTCACCGCCGACGGGACCGAGCGCGAGATCGACGTCCTCATCGTCGCCACCGGCTTCTTCGTGACCGACAACCCCACCGCCCAGCTGGTGCACGGCGTGGACGGCGTGTCGCTCGCCGAGTTCTGGGACGAGCACGGGATGTCGGCCTACAAGGGCGTCACCGTGCCGGGATTCCCCAACATGTTCTACCTGCTCGGCCCGAACACCGGACTCGGGCACAGCTCGATGGTCCAGATGGCCGAGGCCCACGCGAACTACACCGTCGACGCGGTCCGCACGATGGACCGTCACGGCCTGGCCAGCGTCGAGCTGCGCCCGGAGGTCCTCGAGGAGTACGAGCGCGGGGTCCAGCGCGCCATGAGCAAGACCGTCTGGGCCACGGGCAACTGCGCCAGTTGGTACAACGACAAGCACGGCAACAACACCACCCTGTGGCCCGGCTTCACGTTCACGTTCCGCCGCATGCTGCAACGGTTCGACCTGGCCGGTTACCGCAGTGTCGCCACCGCCGATCTCACCCCGTCCGATCCCGAGAAGGAGTTCGTCGCATGACCACCCTGCAGAACAAGGTCGTCGCGATCACCGGTGCGGGGTCCGGCATCGGCCGGGCGCTCGCGCTCGGTGCGGCCGGCAAGGGCGCGCTGCTCGCGCTCTCCGACCGCGACGCCGCGGGTCTCGCCGAGACCGCCGACCTCGTCCGCGCCGCCCGTCCGAAGGTGCGGCTGCGCACCGACGAGGTCGACGTCAGCAACGAATCCCTCGTGCGTGACTGGGCCAGCGCCGTCGCCGAGGACTTCGGTCGCGTCAACGTGATCATCAACAACGCGGGCGTCGCGTTCAGCGGCGACGTCGCCGAGTCGACGCTCAAGGACCTGGAATGGGTCATGGGGGTCAACTTCTTCGGCGTCGTCCACGGCACCACCGCGTTCCTGCCGCACCTCGTGGCGTCCGGCGAGGGCCACGTCGTCAACATCTCCAGCCTGTTCGGGCTGCTCGCCACGCCCTCGCAGAGCCAGTACACCGCGGCCAAGTTCGCCGTGCGGGGCTGGACCGAGACCTTCCGCGAGGAGATGCTCATCTCCGGCTCGCCGGTCAAGGTGACCTGTGTGCACCCGGGTGGGATCAAGACCGGCATCGCCCGCAACGGCCGGGCCGCCGAGGGTCTGGACCCGGTGCAGATCGCCGCGTTCTTCGACAAGAAGCTCGCCAAGATGGAGCCGGAACAGGCGGCCGCGATCATCATCCGGGGCATCGAGAAGAACAAGCCGCGGGTGCTGGTCGGGGCCGACGCCTACGCCCTGGACCTCATGCAGAAGGTGCTGGGCGCGAGGTACCAGCGCCTCGTCGCCCTGACGGTCAAGCGCATGCGGCCGTACTCCTCGGCCCGCGTGTCCTAGGGCCCCGGTGTGTACCGACCCCCGGGTGCCCCGCGCCGCCACCTCGCGCCGCGCCAGCAGGACCTGCCGCGCTGGCTGGTCCGCAACACCGCCGTCCGGTTCCAGCGCCCGGGGTTGGGCGGACGCATCCCGCTGCGGTGGCAGCGTCGCTACCTCGACGCGGTCGTCGCCGGTCTGGCGCCGCCTGAGGGAACCGTTGCACGGCGCACCGATCTGGCCGGCACCCCCGCCCTCCGTGTCACGGTGGGCGCCACCGAACGTCCCCGCGCCGTGCTGTACCTGCACGGTGGCGCCTTCATGACCGGGTCGTCGACCAGCCACAAGGCGTTGACCGCCCACCTCGCCGCCGCCGCGGGGGCCGTGGTGTTCTCCCTGGACTACCCCCTCGCGCCGGAGCACCCGTACCCCGCCGCACTCGACGCCACCGTCGCGGCCTACCGCGCCCTGCTGGCCGACGGCTGGTCGCCCTCCCAGCTCGCCCTCGCCGGTGACTCCGCGGGCGGCGGGCTCGCCGTGGCCGCCTGCCAGCGGATCACGGCGCTCGACCCCTCCGACCGCCCCGCGGCGCTCGCGCTCATCTCGCCCGCGGTCGACATCCGCGAGTGGACCGATCCACTCGACCGGCGCCGGGCCCGCCTGGACCCGGTGGTCCGGATGCGGTGGGGCGACACCGGCCGGATCGCGTACGTCGGCGCGGGCGACGTCGAGGACCCCGGCATCACGCCGGTGAACGGCCCGCTCGAGGAGCTGCCCCCGACGATCGTGCACCTGGACCGCGACGAACTGCTCCACGACCGGGTCGTCGACTTCGTCGACCGGGCCGCCGAGGCAGGGGTCGAGATCGTGTCGCACGAGTACGCCCGGACCTGGCACGTCATGCACGCCCACGCGTCCTTGTGGACGGTCGCGCGTGACGCCGTCGTCGAACTCGGCGAGTTCGTCCGCGCCCACACCTGACTCAGACGGGCATCGGCTCCCGCGGCCGCTCGTCGAGGTCGCCCCCGCCGACCGGCCCGTTCCCGGCGTCCTTCGGCCGCAGCGGTGACGGCTCGACCCGCAGCACCTTCGCGGCCCAGCCGGGCAGCCACCAGTTCCAGCGACCGAACAGGCTGACCAGCGCGGGCACCAGCAGCGCGCGCACGATCGTGGCGTCGATGAGGATGCCGACGCCGAGCGCCGTGCCGAGCACCTTGATGTCGGTGCCGGGCGCCGAGGCCAGTGCGGCGAACGCGAAGAACAGGATCAGCGCCGCCGACGTGACCAGTCGCCCGGTGCGACCCAGTCCGCGGGTCACCGCCGTCGAGGTCGACCCCGTCGCGTCGTACTCCTCCCGCATCCGGGCCAGGATGAACACCTCGTAGTCCATCGACAGCCCGAACAGGAACGCGAAGATGATCACGGGGAGCCAGAAGGTGATCGCGCCGGTGCCGGTGATGCCGAAGACGGCGTCGGACCCGTGGCCGTGCTGCCAGAAGAAGACGACCGAGCCGAAGACCGCGGCGAGCGAGACCAGGTTCAGCAGCACCGCCTTGAGCGGCAGCAGGATCGACCGGAACGTCCGCACCAGCAGGATGAACGTGACGGCGGCGATGATCGCGAGCACGTAGGGGAAGTTGTCGTAGACCGCGCTGCCGTAGTCCTCGACCGTGGCGCCCGGGCCGGCCACACCGACGTCGCCGTCGACCGCTCCGTCCACCGCGTCCCGGACGTCGTCGACCACGGCCGTGCCGCTGCTGTCGACCGTCTCGTTCCGCGGGACGACCACGACCAGGGACGTCCCGTCCCGTGTCCCCGCCGTCACCGCCGTGAGCACGCCGTCGACCCCGCGGGCCGCGTCGACCGCGGCCTGCTCCTGCCCGGCCGGCACCAGGACGTCGACGGGTGTGAGCACGCCGGTGCCGGTGCCGCCGTCGCGCAGGGCGGTGAGGGCGACGTACGGCGGGCCGCTGGTGGCGAGCGACGACGACCCGGCCTGGCCGATGGCGATGCCGAACACCGGGGCGATGAGCACGCCGAGGACGACCACCGCCGCGCCCGTCGCGAACCAGCGGCGACGGACGATGAGGCCGGCCCACCGGGTCCAACCGCGGGAGGCCTCCTGCTCGTGCCGGATCCGCGGCCAGTCGACCTTCGGGCCGATCCCGGCGAGCAGGGCGGGCAGGAGGGTGAGGACCACGGCGACGCTGACGAGCGGGATGAGCATGCCGCCGAGGCCCATGCTGCGCAGGAACGGCACCGGCACGGCGATGAGCGCGAGCAGGCTGATGGCCACGGTCACGCCCGACGCCAGGACCGCGTGCCCGGCGGTCTTCATCGCGACCACCACCGCCGTGTGGTTGTCGGCACCGCGGGCGCGTTCCTCGCGCCACCTCGACACCAGCAGCAGCGAGTAGTCGATCGCCACCCCCAGGCCGACCAGCGAGATGAGGAACTGCACCACGAAGCTGACGTCGGTGAGCTCGGTCAGGCCGAGCACGAGCAGGAACGTGGTGAGGATCGAGACGGCTGCGATGACCAGCGGCACGAACGCGAGGAACGACGCGAACACGAACAGCAGCACCGCGAGCGCGCCGATCCCGCCCAGCAGGGTCTCGACCAGGACCCCGGGACCGTCGGAGTCCCCGCCGGCCGAGAGCAGGTTGTAGGACGTCACCTGCACCTGCAGACCCAACGGCTCCGCGGCCCGTTCCAACACCGGGCTGAGCGCCGCCTCGTTGCCCGGCCCGAAGCCCTCGGCGGGTGGGCCCTGGACGAGCGCGAAGGTGCTGCGGTCGTCGCGCGAGACGAACATCGGGTCGCCGGTGGTGGGGTAGTCGACGACCAGCAGCTGCGGCAGCTGCGAGCGGACGCTGTCGAAGACCCGGGCGATGTCGGCCCGGCTCGACTCGACCGTGCTCCCCTCCGGGACGGTCAGGACGGGGACGAGGGTGTCCTGCGTGCTGACGCCGTAGAGCTGCTGCAGCTGGACCTCGGTCTCGTAGCCCGGCTGGCCGGGCAGGGAGAAGTCGAAGCTGAGCCGGTCGCTCAGCTGGCCCGCGGCCGCGGCGCCGCCGACGAACAGCAGCAACCACGCCACCATGACGATGCGCCGGTGGCGCAGGACGAGTTCGGCGAAGCGTTCCACGGGTGACTCCTGCGCACTCGGTCGGTCGGGGCGCGCCCAGCCTCCCGCAAGCGCCGCCTCGGCGGGATCCGGGCCGACCCGGACTTCGACCCGGAGGTCCGGGCCCGCCCGGGGTCGCGCTCCCGATGACCCCCGGCGTCTGCCCGTACCCTCGTCGGGTGTGGGGGCCGGTCACGAGCACGCTCACGCGGACCCGTCCGCGTCGGGCCACCGGGTGCTCGCCGTCGTCCTCGCCATCACCGTCACGGTCCTGGTCGCGGAGGTCGTCGGCGCCGTCTGGTCCGGCTCCCTGGCCTTGCTGGCCGACGCCGGCCACGCGCTGACCGACGCCGGGGGACTCGCCCTCGCCCTCGGCGCGGCGCTGCTGACCCGGCGGCCCGCGACCACCCGTCGCACCTGGGGCTACCGCCGGGCCGAGGTGCTGGCCGCCGCCGCCCAGGCCGCCGTGCTGCTCGCGGTCGGGATCTTCGTGCTCGTCGAGGGCATCCGCCGCCTCGCCGACCCCCCGGAGGTCGTCTCCGGGGCCATGCTGCTGTTCGGCATCGTCGGCCTCGCCGGGAACCTGCTGGCCGGGGCGGTCCTGCTGCGTGCCGGCCGCAACACCTTCAACCTGCGGGCGGCGTTCCTCGAGGTCACCAACGACGCGCTCGGTTCGCTCGCGGTCATCATCGCCGCGATCGTGCTCGCGACCACCGGGTGGCAGCGCGCCGACGCCGTCGTGTCGATCCTCGTCGGGGTGCTCATCGTGCCCCGCACCGTGAAGCTGCTGCGCGAGACCGTCGACGTCCTGCTGGAGTCCGCCCCCCGCGACGTCGACCTCCAGCAGGTCCGCGAACACATCCTGCGCACGCCGCACGTCACCGCCGTCCACGACCTGCACGCCTCGCTCGTCGCTTCCGGGCTGCCCGTGCTCACCGCCCACGTCGTGGTCGACGACTCCTGCTTCCAGGACGGCCACGCCCCGCAACTGCTGGACCTGTTGCAGTCGTGCCTGCACGGCCACTTCGACGTCGAGCACTCGACCTTCCAGCTCGAACCGGCCTCCCACGTGGCGCACGAGGTCGCCACCCACGTATGAGACCTCCGCCCCCCGGAACCCCGCCGCCCTCACCCCGGACCACACCGTGACCGCCGCCCTCCTGCTGCTCGCCGCGTTCGCGCTCGTCGCGACCTGCGGGGTGTTCGTCGCGGGCGAGTTCGCGCTGCTCGCGGTCGACCGCCGCGCGGTCGAGAAGGCCGCCGAGGAGGGTGACCGCCGGGCCAAGGGGACCCTGCTCGCCCTGCGGTCGCTGTCGACCCAGCTCGCCGGGGTGCAGATCGGCATCACGGTCACGAACCTCGCCATCGGCTTCCTCGCCGAGCCCGCCATCGGTCAGCTCATCGAGGGCCCGCTGACCTCGCTCGGCGTCCCCGAGGGCGCGGTCTCGCCGATCGCGGTGGTCATCGCCCTGACCGTCTCGACGGGCGTGACGATGATCCTCGGCGAGCTGATCCCGAAGAACCTCGCGATCGCGGCCCCCATCGCCACGGCGTACGCCGTGCAGGGACCGATCCGGGTGTTCACGACCGCGATCCACCTGCCGATCCGTGCCCTGAACTCCTTCGCCAACGCCCTGTTGCACCGTTTCGGCCTCGAGGCCAAGGAGGAGCTGGCGTCGGCCCGTTCGGCCGACGAACTGCTCTCCGTCGTCCGGCACTCGGCCGCCGAGGGCGCCCTGGAGAGCGAGACGGCGAACCTGCTGACCCGCAGCATCGTCTTCGGCGACCGCCGCGCGGCCGACGCCATGACCCCGCGCCTGCGGGTCGTGTCGGTCGACGCCACCGACCCGGTCGCGGTCGTCGTCGAACGGGCCGCCGCGAGCGGTCACTCCCGCTTCCCGGTCAACGGCGAGGACGTCGACGACGTCGTCGGCTTCGTCCACCTCAAGTCGGCGCTCGCGGTGCCCCGCGACGAACGCGGGGCGGTCCTGGTGCGCGAGGTGATGGTCGCGCCGGTCGTCGTCCCGTCGACGCTGCCGGCGGGCGCGTTGCTCGACGCCCTGCAGGAGCGGGGGCTGCAGATCGCGGTCGTCATCGACGAGTACGGCGGCACCGACGGCATCGTGACGCTGGAGGACCTGGTCGAAGAACTCGTCGGCGAGGTCAGCGACGAGTTCGACCTGCCCGGCGTGTCCGACCACGACGACGTCGACGGCCTGGTCGCCGAGGGCGACGGCTGGCGGGTACCCGGAGCGTTGCGGCCGGACGAGGTCGAGGCCGTCACCGGTCTGGAGGTCGAGCGCGGCGAATGGGCCACGGTCGCCGGCATGTTCCTCGCCGCGTTCCAGGCCATGCCGGCGGTCGGCGACCACGTCGACGTCGACGGTGTGCGCTGGACCGTCCGCTCCCTCGACGGCCTGCGCATCGACCTGTTGCACGCTGCACCGATCGCCGCGGCCCACGCGAGCCGCGACGACCAGGAGGTGCAGGATGCCTGACTGGCTCGGGATCCTCCTGACGTTCGTGTTGTTGCTCGGCAACGGCTTCTTCGTCGGCGCCGAGTTCGCTCTCGTGTCGGCCCGGCGCTCGGTCATCGAGCCGATGGTCGACGCCGGGTCACGGCGGGCCGGCACGACCCTGCACGCCATGGAGCGGGTCTCGCTCATGCTCGCGGGCGCGCAGCTGGGCATCACCATCTGCTCGCTGCTGCTCGGTTCGCTGTCCGAACCCGCGATCGCGCACCTGCTGGAGCCGGTGTTCGAGGGCCTCCACATCCCCGAGGGCGTCGTCCACCCGATCTCGTTCGTGCTCGCGTTGGCGTTGGTGACGGTGCTGCACGTCGTCATCGGCGAGATGGTCCCGAAGAACATCGCGCTGGCCGCTCCGGAGAAGTCGGCCCTCCTGCTCGGCCCCCCGCTCAACGGCGTGGTCACCGGGCTGAAGCCGATCATCGCCTCGTTCAACTGGATCGCGAACCACTCGCTGCGGCTGGTCGGCGTCACCCCGCGCGACGAGGTCGCGAGCGTCTTCACCCGCGACGAGGTGGCCGGCATGGTCGCCGAGTCCCACCGCGAGGGACTGCTGGAACAGGACGACCGGGAGCTGCTCGAGGGCGCGATCTCGTTCGAGGACCGCACCGCGTCCGCCGTGGTGCTGCCCGTGGCGGACCTGCTCACGGTCGGTCCCGGCGTCACACCCGACGGCGTCGAGATGCTCGCCGTCGCGAGCGGCTTCTCCCGCTTCCCGTTCGTCCGCGACGACGAGATGGTCGGCTACGTCCACGTCAAGGACGTCCTCACGCTGCCGGACCGCGACGACCCGCTCCCCGCCGAACTCGTGCGGCGCCTGCCCGACGTCCGCTGCGACCAACCGCTGCGTACGGTGCTGGAGGCCATGCGCGCCGAGGGCTCGCACCTGGTCCGGGCCCGCGACGCCTCCGGTGCGACGGTCGGGGTCGTGGCCATGGAGGACGTCCTCGAGGAACTGGTGGGCGAGATCCGCGCCTGAGGTCTCGGTGGACGGTGGCGGCGCTCGCTACCGTTCCCGGTGTGACCCGCGCGCCGCTCGACCTGCCCGTCTCGGACTGGACCGGGTGGCTGTCCGCCCAGGTCGAGGAACGCCTGGCCGCGGTCGCCGCCGGGTTGGACGAGATCCGCTCCGGTGCGGTGACCGGCGCCGACGTGCTACTGCGGTGGAACGACGCCGACACCGCGCTGCGCGACGCCGCGTCGCTCGCGAGCCTGCTCTCCGAGGTGCACCCGGACGCCGAGGTGCGCACGCTCGCCGAGGACCTCGCCCAGCGCATCGACGCCGTGAGCACCGATCGCGACCTCGACCCGGCGCTGTTCGCCGCGATCGAGGCCCTCGACGGCGACGCCGTCAGCGCCGCGGGTGACGACGCCGACCGGTTCCACGACCACGTCCTGCGTGACTTCCGCCGGGCCGGCGTCGCCTCACCCGAGGCCGACCGGGTGCGGCTGAAGGAGATCTCGCAGCGCCTCACGGTGGTCGACCAGGACTTCAGCCGGCGCATCCGCGAGGACGTCCGCTCGGTGCGGTTGCGTCCCGAGCAGCTCGACGGGCTGCCGGCCGACTACGTCGAGGCCCACCCGCCCGGGGACGACGGCTTGGTCACGATCACCACCGACTACCCCGACTACCTGCCGTTCCGGACGTTCGCCACCGACGCGGACGCGCGCCGGGAACTGGCCCTGGCGTTCCTCAACCGCGCCTACCCCGACAACGAGCCCAGCCTGCACGAGATGTTCGACCTGCGGGCGGAACAGGCGGCGCTGCTGGGGTTCGACAGCTGGCCGGACCTCGACGCCGCGGTCAAGATGATCGGCTCGGGCGACGCCATCGGCGCGTTCATCGAGCGCCTCGCCGACGCAGCCGGTCCCGCTGCGGCCCGCGACCGGGAGGTCCTCGTCGCGCGGATGCAGCAGGACCTGCCCGCCGCGACCGGCCTGGACAGCTCGCAGTTGGGTTACTACGAGGAACTCGTGCGGCGCGAGCAGTACGACGTCGACGCCCAGCAGGTCCGTCGCTACTTCGACTTCCCGGCCGTGCGCAAGGGTCTGCTCGACGTCACCGGCCGGCTGTTCGGCGTGGAGTACCGCGAGGTCGACGCGCCCTCGTGGCACGAGGACGTCGTGGTGCACGACGTCGTGCGCGACGGCGTGGTGATCGGACGGATCCGACTGGACCTGCACCCGCGCGACGGCAAGTACAAGCACGCGGCGCAGTTCGACCTCGCGGTGGGCCTCACCGACCGGCAACTGCCCGAGGGCGTGCTGGTCTGCAACTTCCCGCGCGGACTGATGGAGCACG
Organism: Jatrophihabitans sp. YIM 134969; assembly: GCF_054456675.1. Lineage (NCBI taxonomy): Bacteria > Bacillati > Actinomycetota > Actinomycetes > Jatrophihabitantales > Jatrophihabitantaceae > Jatrophihabitans > Jatrophihabitans sp. YIM 134969. The sequence continues at coordinate 23,196 of NZ_JBTJEQ010000008.1, read as the reverse complement.
ACGACGTCGTCACCCTCTTCCACGAGTTCGGTCACCTGCTGCACCACGTGCTGGGCGGCGCGCAGCGGTGGGCGCGGTTCTCCGGGGTGGCCACCGAGTGGGACTTCGTCGAGGCGCCGTCGCAGATGCTCGAGGAGTGGGCGTGGGACGTCTCGGTGCTGCAGACCTTCGCCGCGGACGCGGACGGCACGCCCATCCCCGCCGACCTCGTCGAGCGCATGCGTGCGGCCGACGAGTTCGGCAACGGCATCTTCGTGCGGACGCAGACCTTCTACGCCGCGGTGTCCTACCTGCTGCACCGCGACCGCCCGGCCGACCTCTCGGCCGAGGTGGAACGGCTGCAGCGCAGGTACTCACCGGTGGACCCGCTGCCCGGGACGCACTTCGAGGCCTCGTTCGGTCACCTCGGCGGCTACTCGTCGGGCTACTACACCTACATGTGGAGCCTGGTGATCGCGAAGGACATGTTCTCCCGGTTCGACCCCGCCGACCTGCTGGCTCCGGGCGTGGCCGGTGAGTACCGCGACCGCGTGCTCGTCCCCGGCGGCTCACGTGACGCCGCGGACCTGGTCCACGCGTTCCTCGGCCGGGAGTTCGGCTTCGACGCCTTCGCCGCCTGGCTGAGCGGTCCGTCGGCCTGAGCGGCTCTGCGGTGAGCGGGGTCGCCGCCTGGGTGGAGGTCGTCGAGTCGCCCGCGAGTTCGGTCGCGGCGACCCGCGCCGCCGTCGAGGCGCTGCTGGCGGCCGACCCGCGCCTCGGCGCGTCGACGGTGCTGGGCGTCCTGTCGCTGCCGCCGCGCTACCGCCCGTCCCGCGGCCTGCTCGTCGACCCCGGCGACGACGCCCACCGCCGGTGGGAGCGCAAGGTCGCGGTCACCCGCGCCCTGCTCGCCTCACCCGCCGCGACGCTCGTCGCGGACGAACTGGCCGACGAGCTCGCGGACTGCCCCGAACTCGCGGCCGCCGTCAGAGCTGACGCAGACAGCCCGTGAGGTGAGGCGTGCCCTTGCGGACGTCGTCGACGGCGAGGTCCCAGCCGGTGTCGACCGGGCGGGCGGCGAAGCGGACCGTTGCAGGGAGCAACACCGGTTTCTTGAACGACACCTCGTGCACGTACGACGACGGCAGCCGGTACTCCAACGCGGAGATCGTGCGGGCGGCGACGTACATGCCGTGCGCGATGGCGCGGGGGAAGCCGAGCGCCTTGGCCGACAGGTTCGACAGGTGGATCGGGTTGACGTCACCCGAGACGCCGGCGTACCGACGCCCGGTGTCGGCGGGCAGGCGCCACTGCACCTCGGCGACCGGCGCCGCGACCGGCTCGGGCGATGCCGCGACGGCGCGGGAATCAGTCGCTGAACCCGAGGTCTTCTCCCGCCGGAGGTAGGTCGACGACTCGCGCATGACGACCTCCTCGCCCACCTTGACCTCGGTGACCAGGTCGACCTGGCGACCCACCCGGTGCGGGCGCAGGTCGGCGGCGTGGACGTCGAGCGTGACCGCCTCACCCCGGAACACCGGCCGCAGCTGCTCGATGCGGTTCTCGACGTGGACCAGCCCCACGAGCGGCAACGGGAAGGTGCGGGCGGCCATGATCTCGGTCGCCAACGGGAAGGCCAGCACGTGCAGGAACGTCGAGGGCACGGCGTCGGACACGCGGAAGCCGCAGACCTTCTGGTAGTCGTCGAGCCGACCGGTGTCGACGGCCACCGACTCCAGGGTCAACCGGCCGCCGTCGGCGGGGAGCTTCGTGCCGCCGAAGCGCGAGGTGACGACGGCCTTGGCGAACAGCACCGGCAACGGCGCCGCCCGCTTGACCGTGCTCATGCCCCCAGCATGTTCTGGCCGCACACCCGCAGGTACTGGCCGTTCACCGCACCCGCCCCGGGCGAGGACAACCAGGCGACACCCTCGGCGACGTCGGACGGGAGCCCCGCCTGCTGCAGGGAGTTCAGGCGTCGGGCCACCTCGCGGGTCGCGAGCGGCATGCTCTGGATCATGTCGGTGTCGATGAGCCCCGGCAGGACGGCGTTGATGGTCGAGCCGCTCGGCTCCAGCTGCCGGGCGGTGGCCCGGACCATGCCGAGGATGCCCGCCTTGGTGGCGCCGTAGTTGGTCTGGCCGCGGTTGCCGGCGAGCCCGGTGGTCGAGCTGAGCGACACGACCCGGGCGCCCGGTCGCAGCACACCGCTCTCGATCAGCGCGGCGTTGATCCGCAGCTGCGAGGACAGGTTGACCGCGATGACGGCGTCCCACTGCTCGGGCTTCATGTTGGCCAGCAGCTTGTCCTTGGTGATGCCGGCGTTGTGCACGACGATGTCGACCCCGCCGTGCCGTTCGCGCAGGTGGTCGACCAGCAGCTGCGGCGCGTTCTCGGCGGTGATGTCGAGCTGCAGGGTGGTGCCGCCGATGCGGTTCGCGACCTTGGCGAGGTTCTCGCCCGCGAGCGGCAGGTCGGCGCAGACCACGGTGGCGCCGTCACGCGCGAGCGTGGTGGCGATGGCTGCACCGATGCCGCGGGCCGCGCCCGTCACGACCGCGACCTTGCCGGCGAGCGGCTTGTCCCACGAGTCCGGTGCCGGGGCGTCGGACGGGCCGAGCACGATCGGCTGGCCGTCGACGTAGGCGGCCTTGCCCGAGAGCAGGAACCGCAGTGCCGACTCGACCGCGACGGAGTCGACCGGCAGGTCGCCCACCAGTTCGAGCCGGTTGACGGTCGCGCCGAGGCGCACCTCCTTGGCCAACGAACGGACGAGGCCGTCGAGGGCCTGCCGGGTCGCCGCCACCGCGGGCTCGTCGGACGTCTCCGCGCGCCGCCCGATCACCACGACCCGTGCACTGGGCAACAGTGCCCGCACGTTGGCGTTGAGCGTCGCGTAGACGGCGTGCAGGTCGGTGGGCTCGGCGGCCCCGGTGGCGTCGACCACGATCGCCCCGAGCTTGCCGCCCTCACCCTCGCGGGTGACAACCTCGGCGACGGAGGCCCGCTTGAGCACGGTCTCGAGGTCGGAGGTCGGGCCGACGGCACCGACGAACACCGGACCGGCCGCGAGGGCCTGCCCCGGGACGAAGCGCCGCAGCCGGGCCGGTCGGGGGAGCCCGAGCCGGCCGGCGACCTGCTTGCCGAGCGAGGAGTTGACGACGTCCGAGTAACGGTCGGCCATGACGATCAGGCTCCTTCGAGGATGGCGACGACGCCCTGGCCGCCGGCGGCGCAGATGGAGATGAGCCCACGCGAACCTGCGCCCTTGGCGTGCAGGAGCTTCGCGAGCACCGGCACGATCCGGCCGCCGGTGGCGGCGAACGGGTGGCCCGCGCCGAGCGAGGACCCGGTGACGTTGAGCTTGCTGCGGTCGATCGCACCGAGTGCGGGGCGGCCGAGGCGGCGCTCGCAGAACGCCTCGTCCTCCCACGCCTCGAGCGTGGTCAGCACCGTCGAGGCGAAGGCCTCGTGGATCTCGTAGTAGTCGAAGTCCTGCAACTTCATCCCGACCCGGTCCAGCAGCCGCGGCAGGGCGTACACCGGCGCCATCAGCAGGCCGTCGTCCTTGCGGTCGCCGTGGACGTAGTCGACCGCTCCGGTCTCGGCGTCGACGAGGTGGGCGAGCACGGGCAGCTCGTGGGCGGCGGCCCACTCGTCCGAACCCAGCAGGACGGTCGACGCGCCGTCGGTCAGCGGGGTGGAGTTGCCGGCCGTCATGGTCGGGTTGTCCAGCCGCTTGCCGAACGCCGGGCGCAGCTTCGCGAGCTTCTCGACCGAGGAGTCCGGCCGCAGGTTGTCGTCGCGGGACAGGCCCAGGTAGGGCGTGACCAGGTCGTCCTGGAAGCCGTCCTCGTAGGACTTCGCGAGGTTGCGGTGGGAGGCCGCGGCCAGTTCGTCCTGCGCCTCGCGGGTGATCCCCCACGCGTCGCCGGTGATGGCCTGGTGCTCACCCATCGCGAGGCCGGTGCGCGGCTCGGAGTTCACGGGGATGTCGAGCTTGATCTGGCCCGGCCGGAAGCGGGCGACGACCTTGAGCCGGTCGGCGAGGCTGCGGGCCCGGTTGAGGTCGAGCAGGACCTCCCGGAGGTCCTCGCCGACCGCGATCGGGGCGTCGGACGTGGTGTCGGTGCCACCGGCGACGCCGGACTCGATCTGGCCCAGCGCGATCTTGTTGCTGACGAGGATGGTGGTCTCGAGACCCGTCCCGCAGGCCTGCTGCACGTCGTAGGCCGGGGTGGTCGAGGCGAGGGCGGACCCGAGCACGGACTCGCGGGTGAGGTTGAAGTCGCGGGCGTGCTTCAGGACGGCGCCGGCCGCGACCTCACCGAGCTGTTCGCCCTGCAGGCCGAACCGGGCGACGAGGCCGTCGATCGCCGCGGTGAGCATGTCCTGGTTGGACGCGTGTGAGTACCGGCCGTTCGAGCGTGCGAACGGGATCCGGTTCCCGCCGATGACGGCAGCCTGGCGGCGGCCCTCGGGCGATGTTGTCTGGGGCAACGTTCGAGTCCTCCCGTGGAGTGGAGCCTGCCGGTGGAGCGGGGGCAGGATGGGAACAACTGCTGCAAGTACCCGCGCGGTGGGACTTGTTCCCCCCGGCGAGCCGAGGGGGAGCCATGCCTGCGAGTGTTCGACACCCACAGTATCTGATACCGTGAGTTCCATGCGAGGTGACGCTGACGACCGTCGGGCTCCGACGGACGGCCGACGCGCCCGCTGGGCCGACCACCGGGCCGGCCGCCGCGACGAGCTCATCGACGCCACGGTCGCCGCCGTCCGGCGCCACGGCGCGAGCGTCGGCATGGACCAGATCGCCGCCGAGGCGCACACCAGCAAGCCGGTCATCTACCGGTACTTCACCGACAAGTCCGACCTGTACCGGGCGGTCGGCGGGCGGGTGGCCGACGAGCTGCTGGTCGAGATCGCCGCGGCCACGACCGACGAGGTCGACCCGCGCGAACGGGTCCGGGCCGGTGTCGACGCGTTCTTCCTCGTCCTCGAACGCAACCCCGAGCTGTACCGGTTCGTCGTCGCGTACCCCATGCTCGAGGGCGCGCTGGGTGGCGGCCGCAACGCCCCGCGCCCGCGCGGCGAGGACATGGTCGCCGACTACATCAGCCGCGTCGAGGACCTGGTCAGTCGCCTGCTGGTGGACCAGCAGGGTGTGGACCTGCCCGTCGCGACGGCCCGGCTCTGGGGCACGTGCATCGTCGGGCTCGTCCGCGCCGCGGGCGACCACTGGCTCGCCGACCGGGCGCAGGCCGCCCGTGACGGCGTCGAGGTGTTCACCGCACGCACCGGCTCGCGCCCGTTGTCCCGGGCCGAACTCACCGATCAGGTCACCACGCTCGTCTGGAGCGGCGTGGTCGGCGGCCTGCTCGCCCCGCTCGAGGCCGCCCGCCGCGAGGCGGTGGACCCCACCACGACCACGGAGGTCGAACGCACGTGACCGAGCTCGCCGACGCCGCCCTGTTCCAGGAACTCGCCCACCACCTCGACGGTCGGTGGGGCGCGGTCCGCGCCAAGGCGCGGGAACTCGCGTCCGATCCCCGCTTCGTCCCGACCAGCGACACCGACGTCGAAGCGCACCGCAGCCGGGTGACCGAACAGATCCGCGTCCTCGCCGAGATGGGCGAGCCCCGGATGGGTTTCCCGGCCGAGTTCGGTGGCCGTGACGACCTGGGCGGATCGATCACCGCGTTCGAGATGCTCGCGATGGGTGACCTCTCGCTGCTGGTCAAGGCGGGCGTGCAGTTCGGCCTGTTCGGCGGGGCGGTGCTGCACCTCGGGACCGATCGGCACCACCAGCGCTATCTCGAGCAGATCCAGTCCTTCGAGCTGCCGGGCTGCTTCGCCATGACCGAGACCGGTCACGGCTCCGACGTCGCCTCGATCCTCACCACCGCGACCTACGACCCGCAGACGCAGGAGTTCGACCTGCACAGCCCGGTCGCCGCGGCCACCAAGGACTACATCGGCAACGCCGCGCGCGACGGCAAGGCGGCCGCGGTCTTCGCCCAGCTCGTCACGGACGGCAGGTCCGAGGGCGTGCACGCCTTCTTCGTCCCGATCCGCGACGACGACGGCCGACCGTTGCCCGGGGTCACGATCACCGACGACGGCCTCAAGGCCGGCCTGAACGGGGTCGACAACGGCCGGCTCCGGTTCGACCACGTCCGCGTGCCGCGGGAGAACCTGCTCAACCGCTACGGCGACGTCGCGCCCGACGGCACCTACTCGACGCCGATCGAGAACCAGAACCGCCGCTTCTTCACGATGCTCGGCACGCTCATCCAGGGCCGGATCAGTGTCGGCGGCGGTGCGGGATCGGCGACCAAGGTCGCCCTCACGATCGCGCTGCGCTACGGCGACGCCCGCCGTCAGTTCGGCGCCCCCGGAAGCGACGACGAGATCGTCGTCAACGACTACCTCGTCCACCAACGCAAGCTGCTCGTGCCGCTCGCGAAGACCTACGCGCTGCACTTCGCGCAGTCCGAACTCGTCCAGACCCTGCACGACGTGTTCCTCACCGAGCCCGCCGACAGCCCGCGCCGCCGCGAGCTCGAGACCCGCGCCGCCGGCACCAAGGCGGCCGCGACCTGGCACGCCACCCACACCATCCAGACCTGCCGGGAAGCCTGCGGCGGGCAGGGATATCTCGTCGAGAACCGGCTGCCCGTGCTCAAGGCCGACACCGACGTCTTCACGACCTTCGAGGGCGACAACACCGTCCTGCTGCAGCTCGTCGCCAAGGAACTCCTCTCGGGCTACGCCTCGGAGTTCGGTGACATGAGCACGCTGAACCGGGCGGGCTTCCTCGCCGAGCAGGTCGGCGAGGTCGTGCTGGAGAAGCTGTCGGCCCGCAAGGTGCTGGCATCGTTGCTGAGTGCAACACCCGGACGCGACGAGGACTCCGACCTCCACGACCGCGACTGGCAGATCGGCCTCCTCGGCTGGCGCGAGAAGCACATGCTCGACTCCGTCGCCAAGCGGCTGCGTCGGGCCATCGGCTCCGACGACCCGTTCCCGATCTTCAACGCCGCCCAGGACCACATGCTGGCGCTGGCTTCGGCCCACGTCGAACGGGTGCTGCTCGAGTCGTTCGTCCGGGGCGTCGAGTCCTGCCCCGACCCGGCCGCCCGGGCCCTGCTCGACCGGGTGTGCGACCTGTTCGCGTTGTCGACCATCGAGGCCGGCCGGGCGTGGTTCATGGAGCACGGCCGGCTGACCGCCCGGCAGAGCAAGGCTGTCACCTCCGAGGTCAACACCCTGCTCGGGCAGGTCCGACCCGACGCCGTCCTGCTCGTCGAGGCCTTCGGCGTCCCCGAGGCGGCGATCGGTGCCCCGATCGCCCAGGGCGCGGAGGCCGACCGGCAGGCCGAGGCGATCGCCGCCCGGGCCGGTACGGGCGAGGCGACGTCGCTCGCGACCGAGGAGCACCGGGCCGTCACGGGCTAGGGAAACCCTCGCGGAGCTTGACCGCGACCGCCCTCGGACCGCTAGGTTAGGGTTGCCTAACTTCGACGGCCTCTGGAGGCACCCGTGCCCGATCGCACCGCGACCCCCACGGTGGCGAGCGCCCTGTTGCTCGACGACGTCACCCTCGCCGGCCGCGCCCGCACGACCCTCGCCGCGGCCGACGTCGTCACCGTCGTCGGCCCCACCCCGCTGCGGGTGACCGTGCAGGACCGCGACGGCGAGCCCGAGATCACGGCCGTCCCGGACGCCCTGCGTGAGCTCGTGGGCCGCGGCCGGCGCACGACGGTGGTGGTCTCGCCCCGTCTCGACGACGGCGTGTGGTTGGTGCTCGACGGCCGGCTCGTGGAGCGCGAGGGCGCCGTCGTCCTCGCGGTCGAGGCGGTCTGGGTCGGCTGCCCGCACGGGCACGGCCACGCCCGGCCGCTCGACCTCGACGCGTACGCTACCGCGTTGCCCGACGCCGTCCGCGCCTCGATCCCACGCCTGGTCGAGCACACCAACGAGGGGCACGGACCGGAACTACGCGAGGTCGCCCGCCGGTCGCTCGGTGTGCCGGGCGCCGACATCGCCGCGGCGTCGCTGTGCGAACTCGACCCCGCCGGTGTCACGTTGCGGGTCGTCGACCTCGACGGCGTCAGCGACGTCCGGCTGCGTTTCCCCCGCCCGGCGTCCACGCCGGGCGACCTGCTCGGCCTGCTGCGGATGGCGCTGACCTCGGCCTGATGTCGGTGGGGGCGGGCAGACTGCGCCGCGTGCCGATCGCCCGCTGGCAGGACCTCTGCGTCGACATCACCGCTCCGTCCGGGAGCAGCCCCGAACCGGCGTTCTGGGCCGAGGCGCTGGGCCTGCGGCACGTGCCGCCCGACCGTCCGGGCCGCCCGGGCAGGCTCGTCGGCGACCAGCCGTCCCAGACCGTCTGGCTGAACCCGGTGCCCGAGCCGAGGACGGTGAAGAACCGGGTGCACCTCGACGTCCACGCCGCGTCGGTCGAGGAGGTCGAGGCCCTCGGTGCCCGCCCGCTGTCCTCACCGGGGCAGTTCCGCTGGACGGTGATGGCCGACCCGGAGGGCGGGGAGTTCTGCGTCTTCGTCCGGGAGCAGGTGCCCGCCTACAAGTTGTACGAGATCGTCGTCGACGCCGTCGACGGGTACGCGATCGCGCGGTGGTGGCACGAGGTGCTCGGCGGCGAGCTGGGCCGACGCGACGACGACGGCTGGCTGCGCGAGGTCCCCGGCGTGCCGTTCGAGGCCATCGACTTCGGCAACGTCCCCGAGCCGAAGACGACCAAGAACCGGGTGCACTGGGACGTCGAGGTCGACGGCCCCGAGGGTCTCGACGCCCTCGTCGCGCACGGCGCCACGGTCCTGCGCGTGCGCGACGAGGAGATCGGGTGGACGGTCCTCGCCGACCCCGAGGGCAACGAGTTCTGCGCGTTCACCCCGGACTGACCGGACGGATCAGCCCAGTTCGGCCAGGGCGTCGTCGTCGAGGACGATGTCGCCTGCGCCCATGTTCTCCTCGAGGTGCACGACGCTCGACGTCCCCGGGATGACCAGCACGTTCGGCCCCTGCGCGAGGACCCAGGCGAGGCCCACCTGCGACGGCGTCGCACCGATGCGCTCCGCAACGGAGATGACGGCCGGGTCGTCGGTGACCTTCGGCGACACACCGAACGCCGAGCCGAGCGGGAAGTACGGGACGTACGGGATGCCCCGCTCGCGGCACAGGTCGAGAACGGCCTGGTCGTCGCGCATCCGCAGGTTGTAGGCGTTCTGCACGCAGGCGATCTCGGTGACGGCGAGGGCGTCCTGGAGCTGCGCCAGGGTCACCGTCGACAACCCGATGCCGTTGATCTTGCCTTCGTCACGCAGGGCGATCATCTCGGCGAGCTGGTCGGCGAACGGCACGTGCTGGTCCGAGCCCGGCTCGACGTGCTCGTCCATGAGGCGCAGGTTGACGGCGTCGACCCGCTCGATCTCCAGGCTGGCGAGGTTGGCCTCGACGCCGGCGCGCAGCTCCTCGGGGCGCTGGGCGGGGGTCCAGTTGCCCTGGTCGTCGCGGGCGCCCCCGACCTTGCTGACGAACACCAGGTTCTCCGGGTAGGGGAACAGGGCGGTGTGGATGAGCTCGTTGCTGACGTCGGGGCCGTAGTACTGGGCGGTGTCGATGTGGTCGACGCCGAGTTCGATGGCGCGGCGCAGCACGGCGAGGGCAGCGTCACGGTCCTTCGGTGGGCCGAAGACGCCGGGCCCGGGCAGCTGCATGGCGCCGAAGCCGACCCGGTGCACGGGACGGCCGGCGAGTTCGACGGTCTGACTGTTCGCGGTGGTCACACCTGTAGGTCTACGCCGCGCGGGGACACCTCGGGGAGGGACGGTTCGTCCCCCCACGTGTCCCCTCCGAGGTGGGCGGGGCCACAGTCCGCGGATCCGGGACGCGTTCGCGGCTGTTCAAGGTTGAAGTTCCGTGTCCCTGCGTCAGGTCCAGCACCCCGTCCGTGCGAGGGGTGTCCGGGCGACCGCCGCGGCAGCGGACGAGATCCGCCTGCGGCCCCTCTGGCAGGAGGCGCTGTTCCTGGTGACGTTGCTGGTCCTCTACCGGATCGGTCGGCTGTTCGGCGACATGGACGCGACGCGGGGGTTGCGTGCGGGCGCGTCGGTGCTGGACCTCGAAGCCGCCCTGCACCTGCCCAGCGAGCGCTCGGTGCAGGCGCTGGCGCTGCACGTACCCGACCTGGTCCGGGCCGTGAACGTCTACTACGCCGTCATGCACTTCACGGTGGTGGTGCTCTCGCTGCTGTGGCTGCACCACTGGCGTCCGGCGGGCTACCTGCTGTTGCGGCGCACCCTGGTCGCGGCCACCGCGGCGGGCCTCGCGGTGCAGCTGCTCGCGCCCGTCGCGCCGCCGCGGATGCAGCCCGGGTTCGTCGACACCGGCCGGCTGCTGGGCCCGAGCGTCTACGGCGCTCCCGCCGACGACCACCTCACCAACCAGTTCGCCGCCATGCCGAGCCTGCACGTCGGGTGGGCGCTCGCCGTGGCGCTGGTGCTGGTCGCCGTCCTGCACAGTCGGTGGCGGTGGCTCGCGGTGGTGCACCCGGTGGTGACGCTCGCGGTGGTCGTCGTCACCGGCAACCACTACTGGCTCGACGCCGTGGTCGGCAGCCTGCTGGTCGTGCTCGCCTTCGGCTGCGCGCGGCACCGTGGCGCGGGCCAGGTCGCCGAGCGTCGAGCGTTGGCGTCCCTACCCTCGGGTGGGTGACCGACGCGCTGACGCCCGAGCAGCTGGCCTTCCTGCAGGGGCTGTTCGACCACGCCCGCGACGGCCGGACGGCGGAGCTGGTGCAGGCCGTCGAGGCCGGGGTCCCGCCCAACCTGACCAACAGCGCCGGCGACACGCTGCTGATCCTGGCCGCCTACCACGGGCACCCGGACGTCGTGGAGGCCTTGCTGGCACACGGCGCCGACACCGAGCGGGTCAACGACCGGGCCCAGACCGCGCTCGGTGCGGCGGTGTTCAAGCAGGACGCCCGCAGCGTGCGGGCGTTGCTCGCCGCGGGCGCCGATCCCGACGGCGGTGGCCGCACCGCCCGCGAGATCGCCGCGTTCTTCGAGCTCCCCGCGATGACCGCCCTGCTGGAGGGCGGAACGAGTTGATGGCAAAGCGGTTCTCCAGCTGTGTTTCTGTCGTTGAGGGGCCCTCGTTCACGACAGGAACGTCTTGATCAACTGGGCAGGTGGCGGGTCAGAGCACCTCGTTGGCGTTCGGCACGCAGTGCGTCAGCGACAGGCCGGTGACGTCGCGGGAGCCGTTCTTGCCGAGGTTGGCCGCCCGCTCGAGTTCGGCGTCGGTGAGCGTCTGGGTCTGCAGTGGCGGGAGGCCCCGGACGTCGTCGGCGGAGATGCCGAGCCCGTCACCGACGCGGCGGCCGAGCTCGTCCTCGGCCATGAACAGGTGCCAGACCATCCGCTCCTGGATCGGCCGGTCGCACTGGCCGAGCAGACCGGTCAGGTTCGTGACCAGGTCGTCCTGCTCCCACGGCTGCGACAGCAGGAACCGCTGCCCGGCCTGCGTGTAGTCGTCGGTGCGCGGGATGCGCTTGCGGGTCAGCCGGCCCTCGATGACCGGTCCCTGCTCGTCGGGTCGGGCGGCGGTCGCCTCGCGCAAGCCGCCGCGGATCGACGGCTCGTAGTTGACGTGCGGGTTCTCGCCGCCGGTGTCGACGACGTACGTCATCTGGCCGTCGCGCTGGTTGGTGGCGACGCGGGCGTTCTTCGGCGAGTTCACCGGTAGCTGCAGGTAGTTCGGGCCGACGCGGTAGCGCTGGGTGTCGCTGTAGCTGAAGGTGCGGCCGACCAGCATCTTGTCGTCGCTGAAGTCCAGGCCGTCGACCAGCACGCCGGTACCGAACGCGATCTGCTCGGACTCGGCGAAGAAGTTCGCCGGCGCCCGGTCGAGCACCATGCGACCGACCGGCTTGACCGGGAAGTCGTTCTCGGGCCAGGTCTTGGTGTCGTCGAGCGGGTCGAAGTCGAGCTCCGGGTGGTCGTGGTCGTCCATCATCTGGACCTGCAGCTCCCACTCGGGGTACTCGCCGCGCTCGATCGCCGCGTAGAGGTCCTTCGTGTGGTGCCCGAGGTCGGCCGCCTGCAGCTCCGCCGCCTGCTCGGCGGTGAGGCTCTTGACGCCGAGCTTCGGGATCCAGTGGTACTTCACCAGCTTGGTCTCGCCCTCGGCGTTCACCCACTTGTAGGTGTTGACCCCGAAGCCCTGCATGGTGCGGTACGACGACGGCAGCCCGCGCGGGCCGAACACCATCGTCACCATGTGCATCGATTCAGGGGTCTGGCTGATGAAGTCGAAGACCCGGTTGGCCGGCTGGCGGTCGAAGTCGACCGGGTCCGGCTTCTGCGAGTGGATGAGGTCGGGGAACTTGACGGCGTCGCGGATGAAGAACACCGCGAGGTTGTTGCCAACCAGGTCCCAGTTGCCGTCCTCGGTGTAGATCTTCACCGCGAACCCGCGAGGGTCTCGCGCCAGCTCGGAGGAGTCGCGACCGCCTGCGACGGTGGAGAACCGGAGCGCGACGTCGCTGCGCTTGCCCTTCTCGCTGAACAGCTTGGCCCGGGTGTAGCGGGCGATCGGCTCGTCGCCCCAGGTGCCGTAGGCCTCGAAGTACCCGAACGCCGTGGCACCGCGGGCGTGCACCACGCGCTCCGGGATCCGCTCCCGGTCGAAGTGACTGATCTTCTCGAGGAACTGGTAGTTCTCGAGGGTGGCGGGGCCGCGGGCACCGACCGTGCGTTGGTTCTGGTTGTCGTGGACAGGGTGGCCCTGGCGGTTGGTGAGGACCGGGCGGTCGTCGTCGGCGGAGCTGGACTGGTGTGCGACGTCGGTCACGTCGTCTCCCTGTGATCGGGGTGGGGAGCGTCGTGGCTGAGCTCGTGTCCAGGGTGCCCGCGTGCGACCACCCTCCTCACCAGGCGGGCAGGATGTCCGCATGAAGTACGACGAGGGCAGCAACATCGACCTGTCCGGGGTCCAGGACCGGCGCGGGGGCGGAGGCGGACGCGGCCTCGCCATCGGCGGCGGCGGGGTGGGGATCGTGGGCGTGCTCATCTACGTCCTCGTCACCGCCCTCGGCGGATCGGGCGGCGACTCGAGGGCCATCACCTCGGTACTCGGCCAGCTCGGCAACGGTCAGACGGCCGACAACTCCGAGCTCGCCGCCGAGTGCCGCACCGGAGCGGACGCGAACTCCAACCGCGACTGCGCCGTCGTCGCCGACATCGACTCGATCCAGGACTACTGGCGGGGTGAGTTGCCCAAGCTCGGCACCGACTACGTCGACGTCCCGACGATCTTCTTCAGCGGTGCGACCTCGACCGCGTGCGGTCAGGCCGACAGCGGCGTGGGGCCCTTCTACTGCCCGGGCGACCAGCGCGTGTACATCGACCTCTCGTTCTACGACGAGCTGAAGACGACGTTCGGTGCCGAGGGCGGGTTGTTCGTCGACGCCTACGTCATCGCCCACGAGTACGGCCACCACGTGCAGGACCTGCTCGGCACCAACGCGCAGGTCGAACCCGGCGAGAGCGGCCCGACTTCGGGTTCGGTGCGGCTGGAGCTGCAGGCCGACTGCTACGCCGGCGTCTGGGCGAAGAACGCCACGACCACCCCCACCGACAGCGGCCGTCCGCTTATCACCGAGATCACCCAGGACGACATCGATCGCGCCCTCGACGCCGCCTCGCGGATCGGTGACGACTACATCCAGACCCAGGTCAGCGGGGGCACCAACAACCCCGGCGCGTACACCCACGGCACCTCGGCGCAGCGCGACCGCTGGTTCTCGACCGGCTACGCGTCGGGCGATCCCGCCAGCTGCGACACGTTCCGCACGTCCCAGCTCTGAGGCCGCCCCGGAAGTTGATCACGACGTTCCTGTCGCTCCGGCGGACCGGATCACGACAGGAACGTCGTGATCAACTCGAGGAGGGGTCGGTCAGAACGTGCTGGTGTCGATGACGAAGCGGTAGCGGACGTCGCTGCCGACGACCCGGTCGTAGGCCTCGTCGATCTGGTCGCCCGAGATGACCTCGACCGTGGCGCCGAGGTGGTGCTCGGCGCAGAAGTCGAGCATCTCCTGGGTCTCGGCGATGCCGCCGATCGCCGAACCCGTCCAGCTGCGACGCATCGGGATGAGCGCGAAGGCCGGGACCTCGAGCGGCTCCGGCGGGGCGCCGACGTTGACCAGCGTGCCGTCGAGCCGCAGCAGGCCGAGGTAGTCGCCCATGGGCAGCTGCGCCGAGACGGTGTTGACGATGAGGTCGAAGCTGCCGGCCAGCTCCTCGAACGCCTTCCCGTCGCGGGTGGCGACGTAGTGGTCCGCACCGAACGCGAGACCGTCGTCCTTCTTGGAGTCGGTCTGCGAGAGCACGGTCACCTCGGCGCCGAGCGCGTGCGCGATCTTGACGCCCATGTGGCCGAGGCCGCCGAGGCCGACGATCGCGACCTTCTTGCCCGGACCCGCACCCCAGTGCTTGAGCGGCGAGTACAGCGTGATGCCGGCGCAGAGCAGCGGCGCGGCCTCGGACAGCTCGATGCCCTCGGGGATGTTCAGGGTGAAGTTCTCGTCGACGACGATGTGGGTGGAGTACCCGCCGTCGGTCGGACGGCCGTCCTTGCCGATGGCGTTGTAGGTGCCGACGTTGCCCTTGAGGCAGTACTGCTCCTGGCCCGCCCGGCAGTTCTCGCACTCGCGGCAGGAGTCGACCATGCAGCCGACACCGGCGCGGTCACCCACGGAGAACTTCGTGACCTCGGAGCCGACCTCCTCGATCACACCGGCGATCTCGTGCCCGGGGACGAGCGGGTACATCGCCTCGCCCCACTCGTCGCGCGCGGTGTGGATGTCGGAGTGGCAGATCCCGGCGTACTTGACGGCGATGAGGACGTCGTGCGGGCCGAGGTCCCGGCGCTCGATGGTGGTCTTCTCGAACGGGGCCTTGGCGGCCGGGGCGGCGTAGGCGGTGACAGAACGCATGGGGAGGTGACTCCTGATGGTGGAAGACGGGTGTTCGAACGTGTTCTACCCGTCCCGATCGGCCGTCCCCCGCGACCAACCTCTCAGTCGGCTGCGGAACCGACCCGCGGCGCCCACCCCGGCCGGGGGATGAGGCAGAACGGGTGTCCGGCGGGATCGGCGTAGACGTGGTCGCCGTCGAGGGGCCGCGCGCCGAGCGCTTCGACCGCGGCCGAGGCGGCCTGGAGGTCGTCCACCATGACGTCCAGGTGGAGCTGCTGGTCACCGTCGTCCGCGGGCCAACGGGGTGGCACGTGGCCGGGCGCGAGCTGGAACCCCAACCCCGAGTGCTGGTCGGACTCGGCCACGACGACGAAATCGGAGCTGCGGTAGGTGATGGCCTGCCCGAGCACCGCTGACCAGAACGTTGCCTCCTGCAACGGATCGGCGCAGTCGACGATCGTGTGGTGGCGACGCCCGATCGGTGTCATCAGGCGGTGGCGTCGGGGTTGTCGTCACGCAGTCGGCTGAACTGCACCAGGTCGCGGAACCGGCCGCCCCGGAACTGCGCGCCGCGCAGGACCCCCTCGCGGGTGAACCCCGCCTTGGCGAGGGCCCGCTGCTCGGCGATGTTCGAGACGTCGGTGCTCGCCTCCAGGCGGTGGACGGCGTAGACGCCGAACAGGTAGTCACCGAGTTCACGTTGCGCCAGCGAGCCGTAGCCCTTGCCGCGCTGGGCGGGGACGAGGGAGATCCCGATGTTGTACGCGACCGGAGTCGGCGGCGGCCCGTACCGGACGGGGTGCCAGCCGACGTCGCCCACGACGTCGCCGTCGAGGTCGACCGCGAGGGTGCCGCCCGAGTCGTCCGTCGACACCAGGCCGCTCTCGGCCCAGGACCGCCTCACGCTGTTGCCGTTGCGGAAACCGAAGAAGTTGTAGGGGTCGTCGCCCCTCTTGTCGGCGTCGAAGTGAACCAACTCGGCCTCGGTGAACATCCGCAACGTGATCACGCGGAGATCCTCCCGCATCACCGTGCGCAGTTCACGCAGGTCGCGACCTCCGGACGGGCCTCCAGGCGCTCGGGCGCGATCGGCTGACCACACACGACGCAGCGGCCGTAGGTGCCCGCCGCGACCCGTTCGAGGGCGGCATCGACGGCGCTGAGGCGCGCCTGCAGTCGGTCACGCGAGGCGGCCGCCTGCTGCCGCTCCCACGCGATCGTCGCGCCCTCGGGGTCGTGCTCGTCGTCGGTGTTGGCGCCGGCCGTCGCCTCGGCCACCGCGCGCAGGTCGGCCTCGGTGGCGGCGATCCGCTCGACCAGATCGGCGCGCAGCGCCTCGAGCTCCGTCACCTGTCCATGGTGCCCGGCGGCGCGACGGCTGAGCGCCTGTCAGCGCACCAGCGCCGCCACGGTGCGGGTCGCCCGGCCCAGGGCGTCGTGGGCGATCGTCAGCAGGTCACCGAGTAGGGCGGCCCGCAGCGGTGCCGACGCCGTCTCGACCGCCTCCCGTGACAGCACGGCGACCAGCACGTCGGTCCGCGCGGTGACGTCCGCGGTCCGGCGCGACGACCCCGTCAGTGCCCCCTCGCCGAACACGTCACCCGCGGTGAGGGTCGCGAGCCGCCGGGCACCGCCGCCGGTGGTGACGACCACCTCCCCTTCCAGCAGGGCGTACACCTCGGAGGCCGCCCCGCCTTCGGCGAACAGCTCCTCGCCCGCCCGGTGACGGCGGTGCGCGACCAGCGCGGCGAACTCCTCGGCCGCTCCCGCCGCAGCCGCCGCCCGGGCCAACCGGTGGTCGGTGAGCTCGACCCCGGCCGGGCGGGGCCGGACCCCGGCCCGGGCCAGGACCTGCTCCTCGCACCACTCGGTGGCCTCGTCGACGTCGCGGAACGTGCGGACGCCGACCGCCGTCGCGGTGACCGGCGCGGCGCCAGCGAGGACGAGGGCCCCGCCCGCGCGGTGGAGGTGACGGGCGAGGACCGCCAGCACGGAGGCCGCGGCCGCGTCGACGGTGGTGGGGCTGACGTCGACCGCGACCCACCGCGCCGATGCCTCGAGCACCGTCCGGCTGATCGCCTCGGCCCCGGCGAAGAGCAGGTCGCCGGCGGTGTCCACCACCCAGGCGGCGTCCGCGTCCGAGGTCAGCGCGGCGCGGGCCGCGCCGTCGCGGAACCGGGTCGACGGGACGTCCGCCACCCGCCGGACCGACCGCACGCTCGCCCGGTTGGTCCGGCCACTGTTGAGGACGTGCAGCCGGAGGTCCGCCGACAGCTGCCGGAAGGTGGCGACCCCGCGCACGCTGTTGCCGACCTCGTCCAACCGCGGCGAGAACACGGCGATGCCCAGCTGACCGGGCAGCACGCCGAGGACGCCCCCGCCGACGCCGCTCTTGGCCGGGATGCCGACGTCGACCAACCACTCGCCCGCGGCGTCGTACATCCCGCAGGTCGTCATCAGCGACAGCACGTGCTCGACCACCCGCGCGTCGAGAACCCGCTCTCCCGTCACCGGCTGGACGCCGCGGGCCGCGAGGGTGGCCGCCATGAGGGCGAGGTCGCGGGTCGTCACCTCGACCGAGCACTGCGCGAAGTAGGTGTCGAGGGCCCGGTCGACACTGCCCTCGAGGGTGCCGACAGCACGCAGCATGTGCGCGATGGCGCGGTTGCGGTGGCCGGTCTCGCGTTCGCCTTCGTACACGTCCGGGTCGACCCGCAACGGTCGACCGGCGCACGCCCCGTACAGGTCGACCAACCGGCCGAGCGGGTCGTCGCCGGTGACGAGTGACGACGCCATGATGGCGCCGGCGTTGATCATCGGGTTCCTCGGCCGCCCGCGCCGGTCGAGGCTCACCTCGTTGAACGCGTCCCCGCTCGGCTCGACCCCGATCCGGGCGCTGACGTGGGCGAGGCCGCGGTCGCCGAGAGCGAGGGCGTAGGTGAAGGGTTTGCTCACCGACTGGATGGTGAACGGCCGCTCTGCGTCGCCGACCGCGTACACCCGCCCGTCGACGGTCGCGACGGCGATGCCGAACGGTTCGGGGTCGGCCGCGGCGAGGGCCGGGATGTAGTCCGCCACGGCGCCGTCGCGCAGCCCGATGAAGCGGGAGTGCAGGCGTCGCAGCAGACGGTCCACGGGGAACTCGGTCGGCGCAGCGGCGGGCACGCGCGGACGGTAGTCAACCGCCGTTGCGTGGGTGTGTCGCAATCCGGCGCATCGGGACGTGTGGGATGCCGTCCTCGACGTACTCCTCACCGGCGACAGTGAATCCGAAGCGGGCGTACCAGCCGGCGAGGTGGCTCTGGGCGTCGAGGACGACGTCGACGTCCGCCGGGGCGGAGTCGAGCACGGCGGTCACCATCCGGGCGGCGAGACCGGCGCCCCGCGCGGAGACGGCGGTGGCGACCCGGCCGATCCGGACGTCGCCGTTCGCGTCGTGCAGCACCCGCAGCGTGCCGACCACCGCCCCCGAGGGATCTGTTGCCCAGTGCAACACGGCGTCGGGTTCGAGGTCGCGGCCGTCGAGCTCGGGGTAGGCGCACTCCTGCTCGACCACGAACACGTCGACCCGCAGCCGCAGCACGGCGTACAACACGGCCGGGTCGAGATCCTCGACCCGGCCGTGGTGGAGTGCGACATCCATGCGGCGAACCTACGACGTCGGAACGGGCTCCGGCTCGGCCGCCGCCACCGGCTTGGCCAGCGACTGCTGCAGGATCTGGGCGACGTCGAGAACGGCGACGTCCTCGCGGGCCTCGCCCTCCTGCTTCTTCGCGGTCACGGCGTCGGAGAGCATCACCATGCAGAACGGGCAGGCGGTGGAGATCAGGTCGGGGTCCAGGCCGAGCGCTTCGTCGGTGCGCTCGACGTTGACCCGCTTGCCGATCTTCTCCTCCATCCAGAACCGCGCGCCACCGGCGCCGCAGCAGAAGCCCCGCTCCTTGCAGCGGTGCATCTCCTCCGAGCGCAGCGCGGGGATCTGGCCCAGCACGTCACGCGGCGGCGTGTAGATTTTGTTGTGACGCCCGAGGTAGCACGGGTCGTGGTAGGTGACCTTCTTGTCGACGGGCTCGACCGGGGTCAGGTGGCCGTCGGCGACCAGCTGCGCGAGCAACTGGGTGTGGTGGATGACCTCGTACTCGCCGCCGTTCTGCGGGTACTCGCGACCGAGCGTGTTGAAGCAGTGCGGGCAGGTCGCGACGATCTTCAGCTTCTTGCCCTCGCCCTGCAGCGAGTTGAGGACCTCGACGTTCTGCATCGCCTGCATCTGGTAGACGAACTCGTTGCCGAGGCGACGAGCCGGGTCGCCGGTGCACGACTCCTCCGAGCCCAGCACCGCGAAGCCGACTCCTGCCGTGTGCAACAGTTCGGCGAACGCGACGGTGACCTTCTTGGCCCGGTCCTCGAGCCCGCCGGCGCACCCGACCCAGTAGAGGTACTCGACGTCGTCGGGGAGCGGCTCGCCCGGGTTGACCTTCGGCACGTCGAACGAGACGTCCTTGAACCAGTCCTCGCGCATGCGCTGTGCGAGGCCCCACGGGTTGCCCTTGCTCTCGATGTTGCGCAGCATCGAGCCCGCCTCGGACGGGAACGAGCTCTCGACCAGCACCTGGTACCGACGCATGTCGGTGATGTGGTCGACGTGCTCGATGTCGACCGGGCACTGCTCGACGCAGGCACCGCAGGTGGTGCACGACCACAGCACGTCGGGGTCGATGACCCCGAGCGAGGCGGCGTCACCCACGAGCGGGCGGTCGAACTGGATCGGATCCGAGCCGGTGTGGCGTCCGAACCCCGACTCCGGCACACCGTGTTGCGCCGACTCGGGGCCGCCCTCGTCGATGCCGGTGATCGCGTTGTCCTTGACCCCGGCCGCGGCCTCGGAGTGCATGTTGCCGAGGATGTACGGCGCCTTGGCGAACAGGTGGTCGCGCAGGTCCATGATCACGAGCTTCGGCGACAACGGCTTGCCGGTGTTCCACGCCGGGCACTGGCTCTGGCACCGCCCGCACTCGGTGCAGGTCGAGAAGTCGAGGTAGCCCTTCCAGGTGAAGTCCTCGATCTTGCCGCGACCGAAGACCTGGTCCTCGGAGAGGTTCTCGACGTCGGCGAAGTCGATGGCCTTGCCCGCGTTGTCGGTGACCGGCAGCAGCGGGCCGAGGCCGTTCGGCTCACGCTTGGTCGCCACGTTGAGCGGCGCCAGCGCGATGTGCAGGTGCTTGGAGTAGACGACGATGATCCCGAAGACCAGCACGACGCCGAGCTGGCTGAGCAGCCCGACGACCTCGAGGACCTCCATGTAGTGGTCCTGGCCGTGGCTCACGCCGCCGAGCACGAGGCCTGCGATCCACGAGGAGAACGCCCACTTGCTCTGCCCGAACGGCAGGGTGCCGGCGTTGAACTGCGCGCCGCGGTACAGGAACAGCGTGAGGATGACGAGCGTGATCATCCCGAGCACGACCCAGGCCGCGCGGGTGTGCGAGCCGTAGAACCGCGAGGCGCGCTGCTTGCGCTCGGGGCTGTTCCGCAGCCGGATGATAGAGAAGGCGATGATGCCGGCGAGCACCAGGACGGCGAACAGGTCCTCGAGGAAGCCCAGCCAGCGGGCCCGGCCGAAGAACCAGATCGCGAAGTCCTTGCGCAGGAACAGCGCGCCGAGGGTCTCGACGATCGTCAGGCCGAGGATCAGGAAGCCCCAGAAGGTCACGAAGTGCGCGACGCCCGGGACCGACCACTTCAGCAGCTTGCGCTGGCCGAAGACCTCGCGGGCCTGGTCACGCAGCCGCTCGCCGAGGTCGTCGGTGCGTCCGAGCGCGGGCTGGCCGCTGCGGACGAGGCGCACCAGCCAGTACACCCGGCGACCGATGATCGCGACCGTCGGGACGATGAGGACGAGCGACAAGATGATGCGCAGCAGCAACGCGACTCCTCGGGCGGGTGGCCGGCAGGCAGAGGCGGACCACCGGACCCTACGCGAAGTTACCGGCGGGTAACTCGCGGTGTGCGGAAAGTGACCAGCCGGTGGGGCGATCCTCGACCCGCGGACTCCGCAGGGAGGGGTGAGAGGGCGACCGGCGCATCCCCCGACGACGCCGGCCGCCCACCACTCGTCAACGAGCGTCTGCCCTTTTGGTCACGTCCTCGACGAAAGATGCGCGGATGACTGTTCCGGCGACGAGCATGTCCAGCCCCGTGCAGGCCCCGGACCGCTTGGCCTAGAAGAGGGTCAGCTGACCTTCGTCACGCCGCCGCGGCAACGGGGCGTGGCGGGCGGGGCGGCCCCAGGAGTGGCCGCCGCCGGATGCGCCGGAGTTCCACGCCCTGGTGACGACCGGCCCCGGCACGTCGACCCGGGCGAGGCACCGCAGGGCCGACGGCAGGGTCGAGGTCAACTGGTGCTCGGTGTAGACGCCCCGGACGTCGTCCTCGGCGAGCGGGAGTCCCGCGGTGAGGGGCACGGCGACGTCGGTCCGCATGCGCATGACGGCCCGGTTGCGCTCCCAGGCCTCACGGGCGCCGGGGGCGGCCAGCCGGGCGGTGGCGCCCTTGCCGATCGCCGCGACCACCGTCGCGGGGTCCTGCTCCAGGGCGTCGAACGCGGCGGCCGCCGACCCGAACGCGCCCAGCAGCTTGGCGGCGGTCTTGGGGCCGATGCCCTGCACGCCCGCCAGGTTGTCGGAGTTGTCGCCACGCAGGGCGGCGAAGTCGCCGTACTGGCCGGCCCGGATGCCGAGCAGCAGGTGCAGCCGGTCGGGGGTGAGCAGCGGCGAGGCCTCGACCCCGCCGTCGATGATCCGGAGCACCGACGTGGTGTCGTCGATGAGCGCGAACGCGTCGCGGTCGGAGCTCACGACGACGGTGCGCGCCCCGGCCGTCCGGGCGCACTCCGCGGTCGAGGCGAGGACGTCGTCGGCCTCCAGCGCGGGCGGGACGACGACGGTGAGCCCGAGCGCGGACAGCACCTCGACCGCGCGCTCGAGCTGGGAGACGAGGGTGTCGAGCTTCTCGCCGCGGGTGCCCTTGTAACCGGGCCACTCCCGCTTGCGCCAGGAGTCGTCCGGGTCGTCGAAGCCGACCACGACGACATCGGGATCGAGCCGCTCGACGGCAGCGACCAGCTGGCCCAGCAGTCCGCGCACGGCCCAGATCGGACGGCCGTCCGGGGTGCGGGTGCCGGTCGCGGCCTGGGCGTGGAAGCTGCGGTGGACGAGGGAGTTGCCGTCGACCGCCATCACCAGCCGGTCGGTGACCACCTCGTCCTGCACCCGTCCAGCATCGCACGTGCGGACGACAGGACGGGTCAGGTGAGGACGCCCCTCGAGACGTCGTAGGAGGTGAACGTGAAGGGGTTGTAGGTGCCGTCGGGCCGCTGGGTCGTCGAGCCCACCGAGAACACCACGCCGTCGACCCGCAGCCGGCGCACGCTGCCGTCGCCGCTGACGCTCCACGACAGGCCGGACAGCTGCGCCGAGGACACGCCCGCGGCGGCGACCACGGCCGGTCGCTCGCCGTTGACCCGGGCGAGGACGTCGATCGAGCGGAACCGCTTGCCCAGGGCGATGTACTTGAACAGCACCGCGGCCGCGGCGTCGTCGGTCATGTCGACCACCAGTTCACCGACGTCCACCTTGCCCACACCGCCGCCGGCGTCGGACATGGGGGCGTCGGCGCCGAAGCTGTAGGTGAGGACGTCGAACGGCTTCGCGACCGCCCGGTTCCCGCGCAGGGGGTTGCTCAGCCGGTCGACCGTCGCGGACCCGGGCACGGGCGTGCCCGCGCTGTCGAGGACGTCGAGGTACAGGCTCAGGGACATCGGTCAGGCCTCCCAGGTCAGGATCGAACCGCCGCCGGGGGCTGGCGCGAGTCGGTAGGCGCCGGACGCGCCGAGGTAGCGGCCGGTGCCGCCGACGACCACGAAGTCACCCCGGCCGGCGAGGTCCACGGTGCCGTGGCCCGCGAGCGTGCCGCCGGGCAGTCGGAGCAGGTGGTGGTGGACGGCCGCGGTGGTGGCGCCGGGACCGCGGGCGGCGAGCACGGTGCCGGAGACGACCAGTTCGCCGACGACGTCCCCGCCGGGCCGGGACTCCCTGCCGGGCGTGGACATGGCGACGACGTGCGCGACCGTCGCGCCGACGGTGCGGCGCCCCCGCGCGGTGCCGGTGGCCGCCGAGGTCGCGGTCGTCAACGCTCGCGGCAGGGCAGGGGTCGCG